>CAMLJA010000199.1 GCA_946480065.1 uncultured Thermomonas sp.
TTCTCCAACCGCAGCACCGACCCGCTGACCGGCGAGACGGTGGTGATCGACAAGAACATCTCGCCCGACGAAGAGAAGGCGATGGGCCTGCAGGCCTACCAGGAGATCCTGCAGCAGGAGCAGCCGGTGGATCCGAATTCGCCGGTGGCGCGCCAGATCAGCGGCATCGCCCAGCGGCTGGTCGCCAAGGTGCCGGAGGTGTCCGACGCGCTGGCGGCCGAGAACGGCATGCAGGCCAGCCACATCGAGCGCAGCTTCGACTGGGCGGTGACCGTGCTGCAGTCCGACCAGGCCAACGCGTTCTGCCTGCCGGGCGGCAAGATGGCGGTCTACACCGGCTTGGTGCCGGTGGCGCAGAACCAGGACGCGATGGCGGTGGTGATGGGCCACGAGATCTCGCACGCGCTGCTGCGCCACGGCGCCCAGCGCATGACCCGCGGCAAGCTGGAGCAGCTGGGCCAGATGGCCGGCGCCATGAGCGGGATGGACCAGGGCACGATGCAGGCGGTGATGTCCGCCTACGGCTACGGCAGCGCGCTGCCGTACGCCCGCAGCCAGGAGTCGCAGGCCGACGAGCTGGGGCTGATGCTGGCCGCGGCGGCCTGCTACGACCCGCGCGAGGCGGTGCCGCTGTGGCAGCGGATGGAGCAGATGGCCGGCGGCGGCAGCCCGCCCGAGTTCGCCTCCACCCACCCCAGCGCCGGCACCCGCATCCAGCACCTGCAGGAGCTGATGCCCAAGGCGCTGGCCTACCGCGAGAAGTTCTGCGCGCAGGGCGGCGCCGCCGGCGCGCCCTGATCCCGCCGCGCCGGGCACCCAGGGGACGGGCCGCGCGGCCCGTCCTTTTTTGTTGGCCAGGGTTGCGGTGGTGGCGGGCTTGACGCGCGCCGGCGCATGCCCTAATGTACTAACACGTTAATACATTGGAACGCGAGTCAGGCATGAAGAGCCGGCCCTACAACCCGCCCAAGCGCGAAGCGGACGCGGACTTCCGCGCCCTCGCGGCGGCGCTGGCCGCGCTCGACGACCCGCGCCAGGTCGCCGCCTTCCTGCGCGACCTGTGCACCCCGGCCGAGCTGGAGGCGCTGTGCGACCGCTGGAAGGTGGTGCCGCTGCTGGTCGCCGACGAGCCCTACCGCGGCATCCACGACCGCACCGGCGTGAGCGTCACCACCATCGGCCGCGTCGCCCGCACCCTCGAGCAGGGCGCCGGCGGCTATGCCGCCGCCCTGGCCGCCGTTTCGTCCCACTGAAGGACCCCCGCCATGAGCCCCAAACCCGCATCGCCCGGGCGCGACCGCCTGCGCATCGCGATCCAGAAGAACGGCCGCCTGGGCGAGCCGGCGCGCGCGCTGCTGGGCAGCTGCGGGCTGTCGTGGCGCGAAAGCCCCGACCGCCTGTTCTGCTACGGCGACAACGCCCCGGTGGACCTGCTGCTGGTGCGCGACGACGACATCCCCGGGCTGATCGACAGCGGCCTGTGCGACCTCGGCATCGTCGGCCGCAACGTGCTGCTCGAACAGGCAGGGGAGCGCCAGGCCCAGGGCGGCAGCGCCAACGTGCGCGAGTGGCGCCCGCTGGGCTTCGGCGGCTGCCGGCTGGCGCTGGCGGTGCCGCAGGACTGGCAGTGGCAGGGGCCGGCGCAGCTGCAGGGCCGCCGCATCGCCACCTCGTACCCGGCGCTGACCCGCGCGTGGCTGCGCGCGCAGGGCGTGGACGCCGAGGTGGTGGTGCTGTCCGGCTCGGTGGAGATCGCGCCGCGGCTGGGCCAGGCCGACGCGGTCTGCGACCTGGTCTCCAGCGGCGCCACATTGGCCGCCAACCAGCTGGTGCCGGTCTGCGACCTGCTGCAGAGCGAGGCGGTCCTGGCCGGGCCGGTGGCCGACCTCGACCCGGCGCTGGCCGAGACCGCGCAGATGCTGCTGCGGCGGATCGACGGCGTGCTGCGCATCCGCGACAGCAAGCTGCTGATGTTCCAGGCCCCGCGCGCCGCGGTGGCCGAGGTGCTGCGCCTGCTGCCCGACGCCGAGCCGCCCACCAGCTACCCGGCGGACGGCGACGACATGCTGGCGATGCAGGCGCTCTGCCACGGCGTGGTCACCTGGCAGCGGCTGGAGGAGCTCAAGCGCGCCGGCGCGCGCGGCCTGATGGTGCTGCCGGTCGAGAGGATGCTGGCATGAGCGCCCCGGCGATGAAGCGCGTCGACTGGCGCGCGCTGGACGAGGCCACCCGCGCGCAGCTGCTCACCCGGCCCACGCGCTCGCTGGCGGCCGGGGTCAAGGCGCGGGTGGAGGAGGTGATGGCCGACGTCGCCGCCCGTGGCGACGTGGCCCTGCGCGTGCTCACCGAGCACTACGACGGGGTGTCGCTGGAGGCGTTCGAGGTCGGCCCGGCCGAGCGCGACGCCGCGCTGGCCGCGGTCGGCCCGGAGCTGCGCGCGGCGATCGACGAGGCGGCGGGGCGGATCGAGGCCTTCCACCGCGCCGGCATGCCGCGGCCGTACGCGCTGGACACCGCGCCCGGCGTGCGCTGCGAGCGCGTCCTGCGGCCGATCGACCCGGTCGGCCTGTACGTGCCGGCCGGCAGCGCGCCGCTGCCCTCGACCGCGCTGATGCTGGCGATCCCGGCGCAGCTGGCCGGCTGCGGGGAGATCGTGCTGTGCACCCCGCCGCGCCGCGACGGCAGCGCGGATCCCGCGGTGCTGGTGGCCGCGCGCTACGCGCCGGACGCGCGCATCTTCAAGCTCGGCGGCGCGCAGGCGATCGCCGCGATGAGCCTGGGCACCGCCAGCGTGCCGCGCTGCGAGAAGCTGTTCGGCCCCGGCAACGCCTGGGTGGACGAGGCCAAGCGGCAGGCCGCCGAGCGCCCGGACGGCCCCGCCATCGACATGCCGGCGGGCCCGTCCGAGGTGCTGGTGATCGCCGACGCCGGGGCCAACCCGGCGTTCGTGGCCGCCGACCTGCTCTCGCAGGCCGAGCACGGCCCGGACTCGCAGGTGATCCTGCTCAGCGACGACGAGGCGCTGCTCGACGCGGTGACCGCCGAAGTCGGGCGCCAGCTGGCCACGCTGCCGCGCGCGGAGATCGCGCGCCGCGCGCTGGCGCACTCGCGCCTGATCCGGGTGGGCGACATCGCCCAGGCCATCGCGCTGAGCAACGACTACGCGCCCGAGCACCTGATCCTGTCGGTGCGCGAACCGGAGCGCTGGCTGCCCGGCGTGCGCAACGCCGGCACCGTGTTCCTGGGCGACTGGACCCCCGAGTCGCTGGGCGACTACTGCAGCGGCAGCAACCACGTGCTGCCCACCGGCGGCGCCGCGCGGGCGTGGAGCGGGCTGTCGGTGTCCAGCTTCATGAAGTCGCTGACGGTGCAGTCGGCCAGCCGCGCGGGCCTGGGCGCGATCGGCCCGTGCGCGGTCACCCTGGCCGAGGCCGAGGGCCTGCACGCCCACGCGCGGGCGGTCCAGCTGCGGCTGGCGGCGGGCGCATGAGCACCGCGGCGCGCCTGCTGCGCGAGGACCTGCGCGGCTTCGCTGGCTACCGGTCGGCCCGGAGCGAGGCGCTCCAGGGCGAGGTCTGGCTCAACGCCAACGAAGCGCCGCTGGCCTCCGCCGCCGATCCGGACGGCGCGCTGCGGCGCTACCCGGACCCGCAGCCGCCGGCGCTGCGCGCGGCGCTGGCGTCTTTGTACGGCGTCGCCGACGACGCGGTGCTGGCCACCCGCGGCAGCGACGAGGGCATCGATCTGCTGCTGCGCGCGTTCTGCGCGCCGGGGCGCGGCGCCATCGTCATCGCGCCGCCGGTGTTCGGGATGTACGCGGTGTGCGCGCGGCTGCACGGCGCGCGCGTGGTCGAGGTGCCGGCGGCCGACGGCGCCGCCGGCTGGCGCAGCGACCTCGACGCGATGGCGGCCGCGGCGGAGGCGTCCGGCGCCGCGCTGGTGTTCGTCTGCAACCCCGGCAACCCCACCGGCGAGGCGGTGCCGGCGGCCGCGATCACGGCGCTGGCCGCGCGGCTGGCGGGGCGCGCGCTGGTGGTGGTGGATGGCGCCTACGCCGAATTCGCGGACGCGGCCGTCGATGCCGGGCTGCTGGCCGCGCACGACAACCTGGTGCTGCTGCGCACGCTGTCGAAGGCGCATGCGCTGGCGGCGGCGCGGATCGGCTGCGTGATCGCGGCGCCGGAGATCATCGGCCTGCTGCAGCGCTGCCAGGCGCCGTATCCGCTGGCCCGCCCCGCGGTCGAGG
>CAMLJA010000200.1 GCA_946480065.1 uncultured Thermomonas sp.
GGGCCGACACCGCGATCTCGCGGCCGATGATCACGCTGGCCCACAGCGCCATCCACACGGTGTGGTGGTGCTGCACCGTGATCACCAGCGCGGTGGAGACCATCAGCTTGTCGGCCACCGGGTCCAGGAAGGCGCCGAACGCGGAATACTGGTGGTAGCGCCGGGCGATCCAGCCGTCCAGCCAGTCGGTCAGCGAGGCGAAGGCGAACACCATGGCCGCGGCCACGTTGGTCCAGCGGTAGTCGAGGTAGTAGACCCCCACCAGCACCGGGATCATCGCGATCCGCGCCAGGGTCAGCCAGGTCGGTACGGTCAGCTTCATCCCTGCTCCTGTCCTGCGTTGGCCTGGGCCAGCCCGTGCAGGCTGGCCCAGATGCGCTCGGCCAGCGCGCGGTTGATCCCCTCGACCCGGGCGATGTCGTCCACCGCCGCCGCCTTCAATCCTGCCAGACCGCCGAAATGGCGCAAGAGCGAACCCCGCCGGCGCGGGCCGATGCCGGCGATGTCCTCCAACCGGCTGGTGGCGCGCGCCTTCTGGCGCTTGCCGCGGTGGCCGGTGATGGCGAAGCGGTGCGCCTCGTCGCGCACCTGCTGGACCAGCTGCAGCGCCGGCGAGGCCGCGCCCGGCTGCACCTCGCGCCCGTCCGGCAGCAGCAGGGTCTCGGCGCCGGCCTTGCGCGCCGGCCCCTTGGCCACCCCCACCAGCGCGATGCCGGACACGCCGCTTTCCTCCAGCACCGCGCGCGCCTGCGCCACCTGGCCGGCGCCGCCGTCGATCAGCAGCACGTCGGGCAGCACCGCGCCCGGCTCGCCCTCCGCGGCCGGGCGGAAGCGGCGCTGCAGGGCCTGGTGCATGGCCGCGTAGTCGTCGCCGGCCGCGATCCCGGTGGGGCCGCCGGCCGCGCCGCCCCCGACCGCGATGTTGTAGCGCCGGTACTGGCTGCGCACCGGGCCGTTGGCGTCGAACACCACGCACGAGGCCACCGTGGCCTCGCCCAGGGTGTGGCTGATGTCGAAGCACTCGATCCGCTGCGGCGCCTCCGCCAGGCCCAGCAGGTCGCGCAATGCCTCCGCGCGCGCCTGCTGCGCGCTGCTGCTGGCAAGCTCGGTGGCCAGCGCCAGCGCGGCGTTGCGGCGGACCAGGTCGAGGTGGGCGGCGCGCTCGCCGCGCACGCTGGTGCGCAGTTCCACCCTGCGCCCGGCGTGCCCGGCCAGCGCCAGTTCGATCAGTTCGCGCTCCGGGATGTCGCGGTCCAGCACGATCTCCGCCGGCGGCGGCTGCTCGGCGTAGTACTGCGAGACGAACGCGGCCAGCACCTCTTCGGCGCTGTCCTCGCCGTTGGTCTTCGGGAAGAACGCCCGGGTGCCGAGGTTGCGGCCGTCGCGGAACGCCAGCAGCAGCACGCAGGCCGAGGCGCCCTGCATCGCCACCGCCAGCACGTCCAGGTCGGCGTTGCGGCCGTCCATGGTCTGGCGCGCCTGCAGCTTGCGGATGGTGGCGATGAGGTCGCGCAGGCGCGCGGCCTGCTCGAACGCCAGCGCTTCGCTGGCGGCCTGCATCGATGCCGCCAGTTCGTCGCCCAACTCCTGGCTGCGGCCGTCCAGGAACAGGCCGGCGCGGCGCACCGCGTCGGCGTATTCGCCCGGGTCCACCAGCCCCACGCAGGGGGCGCTGCAGCGGCCGATCTGGTACTGCAGGCAGGGCCGGCTGCGGTTGCGGAACACGCTGTCCTCGCAGCTGCGCAGGCGGAACAGCTTGTGCATCAGGTTGAGCGTCTCGCGCACCGAGGCCGCGCTGGGGTACGGGCCGAAATAGCGCCCCGGCGTGGCGCGCGGGCCGCGGTGGAAGCCCAGCCGCGGCCACTCCTCCTTGGTCAGCAGCACGAACGGATAGCTCTTGTCGTCGCGCAGCAGCACGTTGTAGCGCGGCTGCAGCGACTTGATCAGCTGGTTTTCCAGCAGCAGCGCGTCGGCCTCGCTGCGGGTCACCGTGGTCTCGATGCGCGCCACCTGCGCCAGCATCGCCATGATCCGCGTGGGCTTGGGGGTGGCGTTGAAGTAGCTGCCCACCCGGTTGCGCAGCGCGCGCGCCTTGCCCACGTAGAGCACGTCGCCGTCCGCGCCCAGCATCCGGTAGACGCCGGGGGCCAGCGGCAGCGCGGCGGCGGCGGCCTTGCCGTCGAACGCGGGCGCCGCGTCGCTGTGCCTGCGCCTGGCCATCAGCCGCTCAGAAGCGTCCCTGGCGCACGCGCTCGACGATCCCCAGCGCGGCGCTGTCCACCAGCGCCCAGGCGCGCTCGAAATCGCGCGCGTTGCCGTAGTACGGATCGGGCACGTCCTTCTTGCCCACCCCGCTCCACTCCAGCAGCAGCTCGACCTGCCCGTGCGCGGTGCGCGGCTTGCGCAGCCGCGCCTCGTGCAGGATGGTGCGGTCGGCGCACAGGATCACGTCGAAGGCGTCGAAGTCCTCGGCGCCCAGCCAGCGCGCCTGCTGGCCGGCGATGTCCACCCCGTGGCGCGCGGCGCAGGCGATCGCGCGCTCGTCCGGCGGGTGCCCCAGGTGCGAGCGCCCGGTGGCGGCCGAATCCACCGTCGCCCGCGCGCCCAGGCCGGCCGCGTCCAGCCGCGCCCGCAGCGCGCCCTCGGCCATCGGCGAGCGGCAGATGTTGCCCAGGCAGACCACCAGGATCCCGAACGGCCTACCCATGCTGCTGCTCCATCGCCTGCCAAAGGGTGTTCGCGCGCGCCAGGTCCTCGGGCGTGTCCACGCCCGGCGGGAACGGCGACGGCGCCAGTGCCACCGCGATCCGCCAGCCCGCCTCCAGCGCGCGCAGCTGCTCCAGCGCCTCGACCTGCTCCAGCCGGCCCGGCGGCAGCGCCGCGAATGCCCGCAGCGCGGCCACGCGATAGCCGTAGATGCCGATGTGCCGCAGCCACTGGCCTTCCGGCATGGCGCCGCGGTCGCGGGCGAAGGCGTCGCGCGGCCACGGCACCGGCGCGCGGCTGAAGTACAGGGCGTCGCCGCTGGCCGCGCGCACCACCTTGACCGCGTTCGGGTCCAGCAGGGTGTCCACGGCGTCGATCGGCGCGGCGAGGGTGGCGATGCCGGCCCCGCTTTCGCCGACGGTGCGCGCCACGCAGGCGATGCCGTCGGCCGGCGCGAAGGGTTCGTCGCCCTGCAGGTTGACCACGATGGCGTCGTCGGCCCAGCCGGCGATGCCCGCGCATTCGGCCAGCCGGTCGGTGCCGGAGGCGTGGTCGGGCGAGGTCATCGCGATCTCCACGCCGCTGCCCTGCAGCGCGTCGGCGATGCGGGGGTCGTCGGTGGCGACCCAGACCGCGTCGGCCCCGGCGGCCAGCGCGCGGCGGGCGACGTGCAGCACCATGGGGACGCCGCCGATCGGGCGCAGCGGCTTGCCCGGCAGGCGCGAGGCGGCGTGGCGGGCGGGAATGGCGACGATGAAACCGGGCGTGCGCATGCGCGGATTATCGCCGCTTGCCGGGCCGATGGTCGCGCGCCCCGCGCAGGCTCACGCGCCGCGCGCCGGCAGCCGGTCCAGCAGCGCCACCCAGAACGCCTCGGGCAGCTGCGCGTCGGCCGGCACCGCGTACCAGCCCGGCTGGGCGAACGCGCTGCATTTCACCGCGTCCTTCTCGGTCATCAGCACCGGCAGCCGGCTGCCGAAGGCGAAGTCGCCGCCGGCATAGGCGTGGTGGTCGGGGAAGGCGTGCGGCACCACCGCGATCCCGGCAGCGCGCAGGGTGGCGAAGAAGCGCTCGGGATCGCCGATGCCGGCGACCGCGTGCACGCGCTGCCCGGCGAACGCGGCCAGCGGCTGCGCGCGCCCGCCCTGCAGCGGCCGCGCGGCGTCCACCTGCAGCCGCATCGGCCATTCGCCCACGCCGACGTCGGCCTGCAGCGCGGCGGCATCGGCCGCGCCCAGGTTCAGCACCCGGAACGCGCAGTCGGCCGCGCGCTCCACTGGCTCGCGCAGCGGGCCGGCCGGCAGCAGCCGGCCGTTACCGTAGCGCCGGCGCAGGTCCAGCACCTCGATCTCCAGGTCGCGCGCCAGCCGGTAGTGCTGCAGGCCGTCGTCGCAGACCACGATGTCGCAGCCGGCCGCGGCCAGCGCGCGCGCGGCGGCCAGGCGGTCGCGGTCGACCCGCACCGGCACGCCGGTGCGCATGGCCACCAGCAGCGGCTCGTCGCCGGTGAGCGCCGGGTCGCCGGCGGGCT
>CAMLJA010000201.1 GCA_946480065.1 uncultured Thermomonas sp.
GCGCGCCTCGGCCATCGACACACCGAACTTGTTCTCCGCCTTGCCGGTGGAGATCTTGGCGTGGGTCAGCGCGTCCACGTCCGGATTGATCCGCGCCGAGCAGCGGGCGATGGTACCCGCGGCGCGCGCGCGCGCCTGTAGCAGGTCCAGCTCCGCCGCCGATTCCACGTTGAAGCGGGCGATGCCGGCCGCCAGGGCGGCGTCGATCTCGGCCGCGGTCTTGCCCACCCCGGAAAACACCACGTCTCCGGGCGGAATGCCGGCCCGCAGCGCGCGCGCCAGCTCGCCGCCGGAGACGATGTCCGCGCCCACGCCCTCCGCGGCCAGTAGCGCCAGCACCGCGCGGTTGCCGTTGGCCTTCACCGCGTAGCAGATGCCGGCGTCGAGCCCGTCCAGCGCCTGCTGCAGTGCGTGCACCCGCGCGCGGATCGCGGGCGCCGAATACGCGTACAGCGGCGTGCCTTCGCGCGCGGCCAGCGCCGCCAGGTCCACGCCCGCGAGCGTGCCCGAACCCGGGCCGTCCAGTCCGCTCGCCATCGATCGCTCCAAAAAAATGGGGCGGCCCGAACCGGGCCGCCCGAGGGGAGAACGCGTCAGAAGTTGTAGGTCATGACCAGCTGGGCGGAGCGCGGCGCGGTCCAGTTGGAGGCCTCGCCGAAGGTTTCGCGATAGTTGCCCGGGGTCACCTCGTAGCGGGTGCGCACCCGCACTTCGGTCTGCCGGTTGAGCAGGTTGTAAAGCGAGAGGCGGACCTTGAGGTCGACATCCGGCACCGGCAGCGTCCAGGTCACGCTGGCGCCCAGGTTGACGGTCCAGGGCATGCGCCCGAAAGCGCCCAGCGGGGTGAACTCGTACGTGCGCAGGTTGTAGGCGAGGTTGCAGTTCTCCACGCAGATCCAGCCCGAGCCGCCGCCGCTGAACTCGCCGGAGCCACCGGCCGCGCGGTTGTCGCCGGGCCAATGGGTGCCGTACGCGGTGATCGGGCCGCCGGACAGCATGGTCAGGGTCGAGCCGAACGACCAGACGTCGTTGAGCTTGTAGCTGCCGCGCAGCTTGATCTGGTGGGTGTGGTCGTTGAACAGCACGCCGTAGCGCTCGTTGACGGCCGGATGGTCGTAGTACTGCACCATGCCGGTGTCGGCGTAGCCGGTATCGGAGTTCACCGGCCCCTCGAAGTTGCCGGTCGAGCGCGACCACAGGTAGCTGGCGTTGAACGCCCACTTGCCGTCCCAGGCGCGGTCGACCTGGAATTCCAGCGCCTTGTACTCGCGCTTGGGTCGCTTGTAGCCGATGACGTCGCCGTTGGTCTTGACGTAGCCGTCGACCGAGCTGTCCAGCTCCACCCAGGACTGGGTGGCCTCGCACCACAGCGAATTGGTCTCGCCGGGGTTGATGATCGGCCAGTTGAAGCCGCTGGGGCAGTCCGAATGGGTGATGCGGGTGTCCTCGATGGTGCGCTCCATCCGGCGGTAGGTGGCGTTCACGCCCCAGGACCACGCCTCGTTGATGGCGCGCTCGTAACCCAGGATCGCCTCGTCCTGGTAGACCGCCCGCAGGTCCTTCGGGAAGATGCTGCGCAGGTCGTCGGCACCGGTGTTCATGCTGTCGTCGGTGGGCCCGATCTGCGCGCCGATGCGCGGCGCCAGGTAGCTGGAACCGGTGACCGGGTTGGTCATCTGGTCCCAGCCCTCGAGGCGGTAGTACGAATACTCATCCACCAGGCCGCCCGCGAAGGAGGCGCTGATGATGTTGGTCACCGGCAGGTAGTAGCGGCCGACGTTGCCGTAGAGCTTGGTGGTGCCGTCGCCCTTCATGTCCCAGCTGAACCCGGCGCGCGGGGCCAGCAGGTTCTTGATGTCGATGAAGGCGTTGCCGTCCGCGGTCTTGTTCTGGAAGTTGTCCAGGCGCAGGCCGAGGGTCAGCAGGAAGTTGTCGGTGATGCTCCAGTTGTCCTCGAGGTAATAGGCCGAATTGACGGTCTCGAACTCGCCGCCGGTGACGCGGTGGCGCGCCCGGATCACGTCGGTATCCTCGGCCAGCACCACGCCCGAGCCGTCGACCACCTCGGCGCCCGCCTCCAGCGTCATGGCCAGCAGCGAAACGCCGCCGGGGCCGGGGTAGAAGGAGCTCTGCACGGTGGTCAGGCGTTCCTGGTCCATGCCGAAGCGCAGCAGGTGGTTGCCCAGCGTCCACTCGAAGTCCAGGCGCCCGATCTTGCGGGTGTTGTCGATGCGGGTGATGGAATTCCCGCTCGGGTGGCAGCCGATGGTTTCGTCGGCAAGCGCGTCCGCGCCCGCGTAGCTGCCGTCCAGCGACACCGGGTTGCAGAATTCGTCCAGCTGGGACCGGGTGAAGCCGTTGCGGTCGTTCTCGCCGTACATCGCCTTGGCGACGAAGTTCTCGCCGAAGTGCCCGGTGTAGGTCAGGGTCCAGTTCTTGCCGCCGAAGTCGCTCATGGTGTCGCCGCCGTAGGCGCCGATCGCCCCGCTGTCCCAGTCGTAGTCGTATGCGGACTGGGTGGAGTCGCCCTTGTCGGAGAACGCCATCAGCGACAGCGCATGGTCGTCGGTGATGTTCCAGTCAAGGCGGGTGCCCCAGAACCCGTTGTCGGATTCGGTGCGGGTCCATTCCGAACCGGTGTTGTTGGTGTTGCCGGCGCGGTAGTCCTGGTTCTCGTACATCGCGAAGAAGAACAGCTTGTCCCGCAGGATCGGGCCGGACGCCCACACGTTGGCCTTGGTCAGGCTGGAGCGGTCGCGGCTGCCGAGCACGTAGGTGGTGGAGGCGGTGGGGTGCTCGAACACGTGGTCGTCGGTGCGGGCGCTGAACGCGGCCGGTTCGAAGGTCATCTCCATGCCGCCGTGGAACTCGTTGCCGCCCGAACGCACCGAGGCGTTGATCACGCCGCCGGTGCTGCGGCCGAACTCGACCGAGTAGCCGCCGGTCTTCACCTGGAACTGGTCGAAGAACGCGAACGGAGCGCTGGAATTGCCCTGGCGACGGTAGAAGTCGGTGACGTTCAGGCCGTTGATGTAGATCTGGTTCTCGGCCACGGACGAGCCGCCGAACGAGATGCCGCCGAACGACGAGTTGCCGGTGATCACGCCGGGCGCGAGCAGCGCGACCGAGCCCAGGCTCTGGTCGACGGGCAGCCGGGCCAGCTCCTGGCGATCGATCACGGTCGCGGTCTCGGTGGAATGCACGTCGACGTGGTTGACCACCTGGCTGGCGACCACTTGGACCGCGCCGAGCGTGGTGGTGCCGCCGGACAGGTTGACGGTGGTCGTGCTGCCGAGGTCCACGCTGAACGGCAGCGACTCCCCGCCGGAGGTCAGGCTGTAGTCGCCGGGAGGCAGCTGGCTGATGCGGTAGTTGCCGTCCGCGCCCACGGTCACGGTGCGGCTCAGGCCGGTGGCCTTGTTGGTGACGGTGATCGCCGTGCCGGCGGCCGCACGACCGGCCACGCCGCCGGTAGCGGACTGCGCGAGCGCGGGGCCCGCCGCCAGCGAGCCGAGGCACAGCCCCATCGCGATGCTCAACACGGACTTGCGCAAATTGCGGGTGCTGCTCATATCCTCTCCCGGTCGGTGCTTGTTCATGGTTGTTGTGGCGTGGCGACGAAGTCGTAGTCCCACTGGTCGAAGTACAGGTTCCCCCCGCGCCATTCGGCTTCCCCGCGCTGCAGGTCCACCGTCTCGGAACGGAAATGGCGCTTGGCCGGCGCCAGCGGCCGGCCGTAGTCGTCGTTGAAGGCGACGCGGTAGCCGTCCAGGCCGCCGAGGTAGAAGCCGGCCACGGACGGATCGGCGTCGTCCAGCCGGCCGAAGGTCACGTCCATCGGCATCCAGCCGTAGGGCGCGATGTACAGCTGCCCCCAGTCGTGCAGGTTCCAGTAGTCGCGCATGCCCTCGCCGGCGGCGAACATCATCCCGGACTGCCAGCGCGCGGGGATGCCGTTGAGGCGCAGCAGCGCCACCAGCAGCAGGGTCTGCTGGCCGCAGTCGGCGTGGCCGGCATGCAGGGCGTAGTCGCTGATGTTGGAAAGGGTCGAATACTCGCGCGCGCCGGCCCACGGGATGGCGTCCACCGCCGCGAACAGCTTCTGCGCGATCCGCCAGGGATTGGTTTCGTCGCCCACCGCCTTGCGCGAGAACGCGCGCAGGTCGTCGGTGAACACCACGTGCGGCGGGCGCTCGGCGACGAAGGGCGCGAGCTCCGGGGTGATGGCGGC
>CAMLJA010000202.1 GCA_946480065.1 uncultured Thermomonas sp.
CATGGTTCCGATCAGGCAGGGCTTGGCGTCCACGCCGCGCCGGGCGGGCGCGATGGCCCGCTGGCTGGCGGCCGCCCTGCTGCTGGCCTGCGCCGCGGCGGCGTCGGCGCAGGTGATCGTGGTGCGCGACGTGGCGCTGGTGGATCCCGACGGCGTCGCGCCGGCGCGCGCCACGCTGGTGCTGCGGGATGGAGCGATCGCCGCGATCGATCCCGCAGACGCCGACCTGGATCTCGACGACGCCCTGGAGATCGACGGCCGCCGCCTGTTCGCCATGCCCGGGCTGATGGATGCCCACGTGCATGCCCATCGCGACGGTCGCGAGGCCTGGCACTACCCGCTGTACCTGGCGCACGGGGTGACCCGCGTGCGCGATGCCGGCACCCATCTCGGCGCCGCGCTGGCCCTGCGCCGGCCCGGCGGGCGGGATCCGGCCGGGCCGACGGTGCGCTGGGGTTCCCCGCCGCTGGACGGCGCGCCGCCGTTCCTGTCGTTCGGGCTGGGGGTGGAAACACCCGCCGCCGCGCGCGAACTGGTGCGCTTGGCCAGGCGCGAGGGCTTCGATTTCGTGAAGACCTACGACCGCCTGTCGCCGAATGCCTACCGCGCCATCCTCGAGGAAGCCAGGCAAGTCGGGATCCCCGTCGAGGGCCACGTGCCGCTGGCCAGTTCGCCGATGGAGGCCGTGGCGGGCGGGCAGCGCGCGATCGACCACCTGACCCTGGTACTGGAAAGCTGCATCCCCGGGGCGCTGGCATGGACGCATGCCCGGCCCGATGCCGATTCGCTGGCGCTGCTCACCGACGGCAGGCTCGCGGCGGCGCTGGACCGCTACGACGAAGCCGCCTGCAATGCATTGTTCGAGCGCTTCGTGGCGGCGGGGACCTGGCACATCCCGACCCTGGTCCAGATGCGCGGGGCATTCGCGCTGGACGATCCCCGGGTGGTCGACAGTCCCGATATCGCCCTGGTGCCGGACGCCGTGCGCAGGGAATGGGCCGATTACCGCGCCGGAGCGAAGCCGGATGAACTGCGCGCCGGCATGGCCGTGTATGCGCGGATGCGGCGGCTGGTCGGCGACATGCACCGCGCCGGCGTGCGCCTGCTTGCCGGCACCGATGCCAGCACCGAGCCTTATGTGGTGCCCGGCGCCGCCTTGCACGAGGAGCTGGCGCTGTTCGTCGAGGCCGGCCTCACGCCGCTGGACGCATTGCGGACCGCGACCACCGACGCCGCGCGCTATGCCGGCGACGATCCGGCGCGCGTCGGGTTCCGCGTCGGCGCGCCCGCCGACCTGGTGCTGCTCACCGCCGACCCGCGGTTGGACATCCACCACACCCGCCGCATCGCCTGGGTCATCCAGCGCGGCACGGCGTATGACCGCGCCGCGCTTGACGCCAGGCTGGCGCTGGCGCGCGGCGGCCGTTGAGTCGGTCCCGGGCGGCATCGCTCTCCGCGACGCCGCCGGCCACGACCGCGGGCGTACGCCAACGGGGCGGTGGTGGGGTGCACGCCCACCCGCTCGTTGGGCGTGGCCAGTGCCGAACGCACGACCCCCACCAATGGCCTATTGTCTAGGTGTGTTACATCACTACACTACCAGCTCATCCGGATCGGAATGGCTGGCATGACCGTGGAACTGGCGCTGGAATCGGTGGGGTACCGCTATCGCGGGGGGCATGAGGCGGTCAGCGGGATCGACCTGGCGCTGGCGCCCGGCATCGTCGGCCTGCTGGGGCCGAACGGGGCCGGCAAGTCCACCCTGATGCGGGTGCTGTCCACGCTGGCCAAGGCCACGGCCGGGCGGGTGACCTGGCGGGGCGAGGACATCGCCCGCCGGCCGGACGCGCTGCGCCGGGAGCTGGGCTACCTGCCGCAGGACTTCGGGGTGTACGAGGCGCTGTCGGCGCGCGAGTTCCTGGCGTTCCTGGCCGCGGTCAAGGCGGTGCCGGCGCGGACGGTGGCGGCGCGGGTGGACGCCTGCCTGGCGATGGTCGGGCTGGAGGACGTGGCCGACCGGCGCCTGGGCGGGTATTCGGGCGGCATGCGCCAGCGCGTGGGCATCGCGCAGGCGCTGCTCAACGACCCCAAGCTGCTGATCGTGGACGAGCCGACGGTGGGGCTGGACCCGGAGGAACGCGTGCGCTTCCGCCACCTGCTGGCGGAACTGGCCGGCGAGCGGCTGGTGATCCTGTCCACCCACATCGTGTCCGACATCGAGGCCAGCGCGGCCACGCTGGCGGTGATGGCCGGCGGCCGGCTGCGCTTCCACGGCACGCCCGAAGCGCTGATGGCGGCGGCGGAGGGGCAGGTGTGGCAGTGGACGGTGCCGGCGGGGCAGCTGGCCGAGGCGCGCACGCGCCTGAAGATCAGCCGCGCCCAGCGGCGGGCCGACGGGGTGGAGGTGCGGGTGGTGGGCGCGCGTCCGTCCGATGACGCCGTCCCGGTGGCGCCCGACCTGGAGGACGCCTACCTGTGGCTGCTGCACCGCAGCGGCGAGGCGGCGGCGTGAGCCTGCTGCGCTCGGTCGCGGCGGTGCTGGTGGCGGACCTGCGCCAGCGCCTGCGCGCGCCGCGCACCTGGGTGGTCGTGGTGGGGCTGGCGGCGCTGATGTGGTGGTGCTTCCCGCCGCTGGAGGCGCGCTACCTCACGCTGTCCATCGACGCCACCCGCGGCCGCTATTCCAGCGCCTGGATCGGCATGATCGAGGCGCTGATCTACAGCATGTCGCTGTCGCTGCTCGGCTTCTTCCTGGTCCGCGGCACCCTGGTGCGCGACTTCGAAACGCGCGCCTGGCAGCTGCTGGTCGCCACCACGATGAGCCGCGGCGCCTACCTGTTCGCGAAGTGGCTGAGCCACATGCTGCTGTTCCTGCTGGTGATCGTGGGCGGGCTGGCGCTCGGGCTGGTGGTGCAGTGGCTGCGCGCCGAGGACCGGCACGTCGACCTGGTCGAACTGCTCAAGCCGATGGCGTTGCTGACGCTGCCGTCGCTGGCCCTGACCGCGACGCTGGCGGTGTGGTGCGACATGCTGCCGTGGCTGCGGCGCAGCGCCGGCAACGTGCTGTTCTTCGTGCTGTGGGTGTACCTGCTGACGCTGGGCACCACCCAGGCCTCGCACGCGCGGGGCGAGCCGATGCCCTGGCCCGGCGACCCGCACGGCATGCTGCTGGCCGAACACGACCTGGGCCGCGACTGGCCGGTGCCGGCGCCTTCCGACGAGGAGCGCGGCCTCAACATCGGCGTGCACAAGATGCAGGAGGCGGCGGTGCTGGTGGACTGGACGCGCTGGGATGTCGACGCGGCCGGCCTGCGCACGCGGCTCTTCTGGCTGGGCGTGGCGCTGGCGCTGCTCGCGCTGGCGGTGCCGCTGCTCGACCGCTGCGCCTCCTACGCGGGGAAGACGGGCCGCCGGGCGTCCGCCGGGGCGCGCCTGCGATGGCTCGACCGCCTGCTGGCGCCGCTGGACCGTTGGCCCGCCGGCGCGATGGCGGCCGCCGAGCTGCGGGTCATCCTGCGCGGGCGCCGCTGGTGGTGGTGGCTGGCGCTGCTGGGCCTGCTGGCCGCGCAGCTGTCCGCGGCGCCCAAGGGCGTGGCGGTCGCGGTGATCTGCGCATGGATGCTGCTGCTCGACGTCTTCGCCCGGCTGGGGCTGCGCGAGCAGGAGACGCGCACCGAGGGGCTGGTGTTCACGGCGACGGACGCGCATCGCCGCTTGCTGGCCACGCGCACGCTGGTGGCCCTCGCCCTGGCATGGGCGGTGACGCTGCCGGCGATGGTACGGCTGGCGGCGGCGCAACCGCAGGCCGCGCTGGCGACGCTCGCCATCGGTGCTTCGCTGGCCCTGTGGGGGATGGCGGTCGGGGCGCTGACCCGCAACGTCCGGGTGTTCGAACTCCTCGCCCTGCTGTTCGCCTATGCCGGCCTGCAGCGCGCCGCGATCTCGAACGTCATGGTCGCGCCGGCCGACACCCTGCGCTGGCACCTGATGGCGCTGCCGCTGGCGCTGGTGGTGCTGCTGGTCGTGCGGCAGCGGGCGGTCGCGCGTGGCTGACACCTCGCCGCGGCCGCGGCCCTGCGCTATCTTCCCCGTCCCGCATCAACCCGGGTCGCGCCCATGAAAACCATCGTCGGTATGGTCACGCCCCACGTCCTGCGGGTGATGGACCTCGCCAACCAGGCCGAGAACGGCGTCAACGTGGACTGG
>CAMLJA010000203.1 GCA_946480065.1 uncultured Thermomonas sp.
CGCCGGCCAGGTGTTCGTGTTCTTCATCCTGACCGTGGCCGCGGCCGAGGCCGCGATCGGCCTGGCCATCCTGGTCACCCTGTTCCGCAACCGCCGCAGCATCGACGTGGCGGACATCGACACCCTGAAGGGCTGAGGCATGGTGATTTCGAAGACCCACCTGCTGCTGGTCGTGCTGCTGCCCCTGCTGGGGAGCATCGTGGCCGGCCTGTTCGGGCGCAAGGTCGGCCGCGCCGGCGCGCACAGCGTGACCATCCTGGGCGTGGCCGCCAGCTGCGCGCTGTCGGTGTACGTGTTGTGGCAGCTGCTGCAGGGCGCCGCGCCGTTCAACCAGAACCTGTACGCCTTCTTCCAGGTCGGCGGGATCGACGCCCACGTCGGCTTCATGGTCGACAAGCTGACCGCGATGATGATGGTCGTGGTGACCTTCGTGTCGCTGCTGGTGCACGTCTACACCATCGGTTACATGGCGGACGACGACGGCTACCAGCGCTTCTTCAGCTACATCTCGCTGTTCACCTTCTCCATGCTCATGCTGGTGATGAGCAACAACTTCCTGCAGCTGTTCTTCGGCTGGGAGGCGGTGGGCCTGGTGTCCTACCTGCTGATCGGCTTCTGGTTCAAGCGCCCGACCGCGATCTTCGCCAACCTCAAGGCGTTCCTGGTCAACCGCGTCGGCGACTTCGGCTTCCTGCTGGGGATCGCCGGGGTGCTGTACTGGATCGGCACCCTCGACTACGCCACCGCGTTCGCGAACGCCGGCGCCATCCGCGACGCCAGCGTGACGGTGCTGCCGGGGCAGGCCTGGGCGGTGCCGACGGTGATCTGCA
This sequence comes from uncultured Thermomonas sp., assembly GCA_946480065.1. The sequence continues at coordinate 831 of CAMLJA010000203.1, forward strand.
TCTGCCTGTTCATCGGCGCCATGGGCAAGTCGGCGCAGGTGCCGCTGCACGTCTGGCTGCCGGACTCGATGGAAGGCCCCACGCCGATCTCGGCGCTGATCCATGCGGCCACCATGGTGACCGCCGGCATCTTCATGGTGGCGCGGATGTCGCCGCTGTTCGAGCTGTCGCCGGCTGCGCTCAACTTCGTGCTCTTCATCGGCGCCACCACCGCGTTCTGGACCGGCCTGATCGGCATGGTCCAGAACGACATCAAGCGCGTGGTCGCGTACTCCACCCTGTCGCAGCTGGGTTACATGACGGTGGCGCTGGGCGTGTCGGCCTACTCGGCGGCGGTCTACCACCTGATGACCCACGCGTTCTTCAAGGCGCTGCTGTTCCTCGGCGCCGGCAGCGTGATCATCGGCATGCACCACGAGCAGGACATGCGCCGCATGGGCGGCCTGCGCAAGTACATGCCGGTCACCCACATCACCATGTGGATCGGCACCCTGGCGCTCATCGGCACCCCGTTCTTCAGCGGCTTCTATTCGAAGGACACCATCATCGAGGCCGCCAAGCTGCACGCGGCCGAGGCCCCTGGCTGGGTCGCCAGCTACGGCTACTGGGCGGTCCTGCTGGGCGCCTTCGTGACCAGCTTCTACAGCTTCCGCCTGCTGTACATGACCTTCTTCGGCGAGGAGCGCTTCCGCCACGCGCACGCGGACGGCCACGGCCACGACGCCCACCACGACGACGCCCACGGCCATGGCCACCACGGCGCGCACGAGCCGCACGAGTCGCCGTGGGTGGTGACCCTGCCGCTGGTGCTGCTGGCCATCCCGTCGGTGGTCATCGGCTTCCTCACCGCCGGCCCGATGCTGTTCGGCACCGACATGCTGGGCCACCATCCGCAGCTGCCGTATTTCCTTGGGGCGATCGACCTCGAGGCCGCGCGCGACACCGTGGCCCGGGTGGGCGAGGAGGCCTGGCACGGTCCGGTGGCGTTCGCCCTGCACGGCCTGACCGCGCCGGCGTTCCTGCTGGTGCTGGCCGGCTTCGCGCTGGCCACGGTGATGTACTGGTGGAAGCCGTGGCTGCCGGCCAAGGTGGCGCACGCGCTGGCGCTGCCCAAGCGCATCCTCGAGGACAAGTACGGCTTCGACGCGCTGTGGATCGACGGCTTCGCCGGCGGCGGCGTGGCGCTGGGCAAGGCGTTCCGCCGCATCGACGGCGGGCTGATCGACGGCGTGGCCGTCAACGGCACCGCGGGCGCGGTCGGCCTGCTGGCCGGCGTGGTCCGCAAGCTGCAGTCCGGCTACCTCTACCACTACGCCTTCGCCATGATCCTGGGCCTGGTCGCGCTGCTGGCGCTGGCCAACCACTACTGGCTGTAAGCACCCGATTTCAGGATGGAAACCGCAAGCGTGACCCACTGGCCCCTGCTCAGCCTGTTGATCTGGCTGCCGATCCTCGGCGGCGTCTTCACCCTCATGGCGGGCAACGCGCGCCCGCAGGCGGCGCGCTGGATCGCGCTGGCCTTCGCGGTGGCCGCGCTGGTGCTGACGCTGCCGCTGCTGGCCGGCTTCGACCTGGCCAGCCCGGCGATGCAGTTCGTCGAGCGCCACGCCTGGGTGCCGGCCTACGCCATCGAGTACAACTTGGGCGCCGACGGCATCTCGGTGGCGCTGATCGCGCTGACCACGCTGACCACGGTGCTGGTGCTTGTGGGCGCGTGGGGCTCGGTCGACAAGCGGGTCAGCCAGTACTACGCGGCGTTCATGGTGCTCGAAGGGCTCATGATCGGCGTGTTCGCGGCGCTCGACGCGATGCTGTTCTACGTGTTCTTCGAGGGCATGCTGATCCCGATGTTCATCATCATCGGCGTCTGGGGCGGCCCGCGCCGCGTGTACGCGTCGGTGAAGTTCTTCCTGTACACCTTCCTCGGCTCGGTGTTCATGCTGGTGGGCCTGGTCTACCTGTACCTCAAGGGCGGCAGCTGGCAGCTGGCCGACATGGCCGCGCAGCCGCTGGACATGGCCGAGCAGACCTGGCTGTTCTTCGCCTTCCTGGTCGCGTTCGCGGTCAAGGTGCCGATGTTCCCGGTCCACACCTGGTTGCCCGACGCGCACGTGGAGGCGCCGACCGGCGGCTCGGTGATCCTGGCCGCGATCATGCTGAAGATCGGCGGCTACGGCTTCCTGCGCTTCGTGCTGCCGATCGTGCCGGACGCCGGCAACCACTTCGCCTGGCTGGTGATCGCGCTGAGCCTGATCGCGATCGTCTATGTGGGCATGGTGGCGCTGGTACAGGAGGACATGAAGAAGCTGATCGCGTATTCGTCGGTCGCGCACATGGGCTTCGTGACCCTGGGCACCTTCATCGCCTTCGCCCTGGTGCGCGACGCCGGGGCGCAGGACGCCGCCCGCCTGGGCCTGCAGGGCGCGATGGTGCAGATGGTCAGCCACGGCTTCATCTCCGGCGCCATGTTCTCCTGCGTCGGCGTGCTGTACGACCGCATGCACACCCGCATGATCCGCGACTACGGCGGGGTGGCGAACACGATGCCGTGGTTCGCCATGTTCTGGGTGCTGTTCGCCATGGCCAATTCCGGCCTGCCGGGCACCAGCGGCTTCGTCGGCGAGTTCATGGTCATCCTGGCCAGCTTCCAGCAGCACCCGTTGGTGGCGTTCGCCGCGGCCTTCACCCTGATCATTGGCGCCGCCTACACGCTGTGGCTGACGAAGCGGGTCATCTGGGGCGAGGTGGGCAATGCCCACGTCGCCGCGCTGGAGGACATCAACGCGCGCGAATGGCTGGTGCTGGGCGTGTTCGCCGCCGGCGTGCTCGCGCTGGGCGTGTACCCCAAGCCGCTGACCGACCTGATGGAACCCTCCATCGCCCAACTGGCGGGCCAGCTCGCCGCGACCAAGCTCTGAGGACATGACGACGATGGAGCCGACCCTCGCCATGCCGACCGCCGCCGACCTGCTGCCGCTGCTGCCGGAGCTGGTGCTGGTCGGCGCCGCGTTCGCGCTGCTGCTGCTGGACCTGTTCCTGGACGAGCGCCGCCGGGTCCTGACCCACGGCCTGGCGATCGCCAGCCTGGTGCTGGTGGGCGTGCTGGTGGCCGCCGGCTGGGGCGGGCAGGGCACCGTGCTGGCGGGCATGTTCGTGCGCGACAACATGGCCGACGTGCTCAAGGCCGGCACCTGCCTGGTCTCGGCGGTGGCGCTGGTCTACGCCTGGCCGTTCCTGCGCGAGCGCGGGCTGTACAAGGGCGAGGTGCCGGTGCTGGTGATGTTCGCGGTGGCCGGGATGATGCTGCTGATCTCCGCCGGCAGCCTGGTCATGGTGTACCTGGGCCTGGAGATGCTGGCGCTGTG
>CAMLJA010000204.1 GCA_946480065.1 uncultured Thermomonas sp.
GAACCCCCGCCGCCCCATTACTGAGCGAACGACCCGCAATGAGCAATTCCCTCCGCGACCAGCTGGTGGGCCTGGGGTTCAAGGATGCCCCCAAGCCCGCGCCGCGCCCGAAGCACGATGCCCCCAAGGCCCGGCCCGGTCCGGGCGGCAAGCCCGCGCGTCCAGGCCGGCCGGCCCACGCCGGCAAGCCGCCGCAGCGCCCGCACAAGCCGAAGTCGCGCGAGGACATCGACCTGGCCAAGGCCTACGCGATCCGCGCGCAGAAGGAAAAGGACGAACGCATCGAGACCGAGCGGTTGAAGCAGGAAGAAGCCCGCCTGCGCCGCGAGGCCAAGGCGAGGCTGGAGGCGTTCCTCAAGGACAAGGCGCTCAACGCCGCCGAGGCCGACCACGTCCGCCACTTCGAGTACGGCGGCAAGATCAAGCGCGTGCACGTCACCGCCGAGCAGCTGAAGGCGCTCAACGCCGGCGACCTGGGCGTGGTCCAGCTCAACGGGCGCTACCTGCTGGTGGACGCCGCGACGCTGGCCGCCGCCGAGGCCATCTTCGCGCCCGCGGTCGCGCTGAAGGTCGATCCCGACGCCGCGGCCGGGGACGATCCGTATGCGGACCCGAAGTACCAGGTGCCCGACGACCTGGTGTGGTGACGCTTCCCACGGCGTGAGCGCAGGCAGCGGACGCCCGGATCGGGCCGGGTGCCGCGCCTACTCGGGGTCGTAATCCAGGTTGGCGGCCAGCCAGCGCTCCGCCTGCGCCAGCGGCACGCCCTTGCGGCGGGCATAGTCCTCCACCTGTTCGCGCGACACCCTGCCGACCACGAAGTAGCGGCTGTCGGGGTGGCTGAAGTACCAGCCCGAGACCGAAGCGGCCGGGCTCATCGCGAAATTCTCGGTCAGGGCCATGCCGGCGTTGCGGCCGGCGTCGAGCAGGCGGAACAGGGTGGCCTTCTCGCTGTGCTCGGGGCAGGCCGGGTAGCCGGGTGCCGGGCGGATCCCGCGGTAGCGCTCCTCGACCAGCCCGTCCACGCCCAGCGCCTCGTCCGCCGCGTAGCCCCACAGCTCGGTGCGCACCCGCTGGTGCATCCGTTCGGCCAGGGTCTCGGCCAGCCGGTCGGCCAGCGCCTTGAGCAGGATCGCGTTGTAGTCGTCGTGCTCGGCCTCGAAGCGCGCCACGTGCGCCTCGATGCCCAGCCCGGCCGTCACCGCGAACGCGCCGATCCAGTCCTGGCGGCCGCTGCCGGCGGGCGCGACGAAATCGGCCAGGCACAGGTTGGGGCGCTCGACCGGCTTGTCCGCCTGCTGGCGCAGGAAGTGCAGGGCGGTGGGCCCGCCGTCGTGGGCTACCACCACGTCGTCGCCATCGGACGCCGCGGGCCACAGGCCGACCACGGCGCGCGCGCGCAGCCACTTCCCGGCGACGATGCGCCCGAGCATGGCCTGCGCGTCCGCGAACAGGGAGCGTGCCTGGGCGCCCACCACAGCGTCGTCCAGGATCGCCGGATGGCGGCCGGCCAGTTCCCAGCTGTTGAAGAACGGCGTCCAGTCGATCAGCGGCAGCAGCTCGTCCAGCGGGTAGTCGTCGAACACGTGCAGTCCGGGCCGACGCGGCGCCGGCGGCGCGTAGGACGCCCAGCCGCCGTCGAAGCGGCGCGCGCGGGCGGTGGCCAGCGGCACCAGTCGCTTGCCATCGCCGCGGTTACGGTGGCGCTGGCGGACGTCGGCGTAGTCGTTGGCGGCGGCCTGCACGAAGTCGTCGCGCAGCTCCGGGCTCATCAGCGACTGCGCCACGCCGACCGCGCGCGAGGCGTCCTTCACCCAGATGGTGGGCGACTTGTAATGCGGGTCGATCTTCAGCGCGGTGTGCGCGCGCGAGGTGGTGGCGCCGCCGATCAGCAGCGGCATGGTGAAGCCCTGCCGCTGCATCTCCTTCGCCACGTGGCTCATCTCCTCCAGCGACGGCGTGATCAGGCCGGACACGCCGATCATGTCGGCGTTCTCGGCAATCGCGGTATCCAGGATCTTCTGCGCCGGCACCATCACCCCGAGGTCGATCACCTCGAAGTTGTTGCAGGCCAGCACCACGCCGACGATGTTCTTGCCGATGTCGTGCACGTCGCCCTTGACCGTGGCCATCACGATCTTGCCGTTGTTCTTGCCGACATCGCCGGTGCGCAGCTTCTCGGCCTCGATGTAGGGCAGCAGGTGCGCCACCGCCTTCTTCATCACCCGCGCCGACTTCACCACCTGCGGCAGGAACATCTTGCCGGCGCCGAACAGGTCGCCGACCACGTTCATGCCGTCCATCAGCGGCCCTTCGATCACGTCCAGCGGCCGCGTGGCCTGCTGGCGCGCTTCCTCGGTGTCCTCCACCACGTACTGATCGATGCCGTTCACCAGCGCGTGCGAGAGCCGCGCGGCCACCGGCTGTTCGCGCCAGCGCAGGTCTTCGACCTTCTTCTCGCCCTTGCGCTTTTTGTAGTTGTCGGCGATCTCCAGCAGCCGCTCGGTGGCATCGTCGCGGCGGTTCAGCACCACGTCCTCGACGCGCTCGCGCAGCAGCGGATCCAGCTGGTCGTACAGCGGCAGCGCGCCGGCGTTGACGATGCCCATGTCCATGCCGGCGCGGATCGCGTGGTACAGGAACACCACGTGGATCGCCTGCCGCACCGGCTCGTTGCCGCGGAAGCTGAAGCTGACGTTGGAGACGCCGCCGGAGATGTGGCTGTACGGGAACCGCCGGCGCAGTTCGCGCGCGGCCTCGATGAAGTCGACCGCGTAGTTGTTGTGCTCCTCGATGCCGGTGGCGATGGCGAAGCAGTTGGGGTCGAAGATGATGTCCTCGGGCGGGAAGCCGATCTCCTCGGTCAGCAATCTGTAGGCGCGTGCGCTGATCTCCACCTTGCGCTGCGCGGTGTCGGCCTGGCCCACTTCGTCGAAGGCCATCACCACCACCGCCGCGCCGTAGCGCCGCACCAGCCGCGCCTGGCGCAGGAACTCGGCCTCGCCTTCCTTCATCGAGATCGAGTTGACGATGCCCTTGCCCTGCAGGCACTTCAGCCCGGCCTCGATCACTTCCCACTTGGAGGAGTCGACCATCACCGGTACGCGGGCGATGTCCGGCTCGGCGGCGATCAGGTTGAGGAACTCGACCATCGCCTTTTTCGATTCGAGCAGGCCCTCGTCCATGTTGACGTCGATGACCTGCGCGCCGTTCTCCACCTGCTGGCGGGCGACCACCACGGCCTCGTCCAACCGGCCTTCCAGGATCAGCTTCTTGAACTGCGCGCTGCCGGTGACGTTGGTGCGTTCGCCGACGTTGACGAAATTGGATTCCGGCGTGATGACCAGCGGTTCCAGCCCGGACAGGCGGGTGAATCGGGGCAGGGACGTGCTCATGCCGCCTGCTCCCGCGCACCGACCACCGGCACCTCGCGCGGCGGCAGCCCGCGCACGGCCGCGGCGATCGCCGCGATGTGTTCCGGGGTGGTGCCGCAGCAGCCGCCCACCAGGTTGATCAGGCCGCTTTGCGCGAATTCCCGCAGGATCGTGGCCATGTCTTCCGGCGTCTCGTCGTAGCCGCCGAATGCATTCGGCAGGCCTGCGTTGGGATGGCAGCTGACGTGGGTGTCGGCCACGGTGGCCAGCACGTCCACGTGCTGACGCAGGTCCTTGGCGCCCAGCGCGCAGTTCAGCCCGACCGCCATCGGCCGGCTGTGGCGCAGCGAGTACCAGAACGCCTCGGCGGTCTGGCCGGACAGAGTGCGGCCGGACGCGTCGGTGATCGTGCCGGAAACCATCACCGGCAGGCGCGTGCCGATCTCTTCGAACACGTCGTCGATGGCGAACAGCGCGGCCTTGGCGTTGAGGGTGTCGAACACGGTTTCCACCATCAGCACGTCCGCGCCGCCCTCGACCAGGCCGCGCGCGGCCTCGCGGTAGGCCTCGGCCAGTTCGTCGAAGCCGGTGGCGCGGAACCCCGGCCGGTTGACGTCGGGCGACAGCGAGGCGGTGCGGCTGGTCGGGCCCAGCACGCCGATCACGAAGCGCGGCTGCGCAGGGTCGGCGGCCTCGATGGCATCGCACTCCGCGCGGGCCAGGCGCGCGCCCTCGCGGTTCAGCTCGCGCACCAGGTGCTGCAGGTGGTAGTCCGCCAGCGAGATGCTGGTGGAGTTGAAGGTATTGGTTTCGACCAG
>CAMLJA010000205.1 GCA_946480065.1 uncultured Thermomonas sp.
CCGCCGACGGCCCCAGCTTGCCCACGAAGAAGATGTCCACCACCGCGAAGGTGGACTCCAGCACCAGCTCCAGCACCATCGGCACCGCCAGCAGGAACACCGCCCGCCGCAGCGGGATGCGCGTGTAGTCCGCACCGGTGCCGCGGATGGCATCGCGCAGGCCCGCCCAGAGCGAATCGGGTGGCGCGGCGGCGGGGAACTCGGGCGCGGGCGTGGGCTGCATGCGGTGGCTCCTGGGTCGGGCGGATGCTAGCAACGACGCCCCAGCAGGCGGGATTTCGACAGTGTCCGCGAACCCGGTGGCGGAACCCCGATCAGGGCCGGCCCATTCAGCGCCGTGGGCGTGCCGTAATTCACCGCGCCATGACTCCACCCGCGGAACGATGCCCGTCCCCGACCCATGGAGCACCGCCATGCAGGACGCGACCCGCGAGATCGAGGCGTTGGAACGGGCCTTCTGGAAGTCTCTGGTGGACCGCGACGCCGACACCGCCACCGGGCTGCTGGCGCCGCAGGCGCTGATGGTGGGCAGCCGCGGCGCCATGCGCTTCGACCCGGCGCAGTACGCCAGGATGCTGCAGGACCCGAAGCACGGCCTGCTTGACTACACCCTGTCCGACATGGCGGTGCTGTTCCCGACCGGGGACGTGGCGATCGCCACCTACCGCGCTACCCAGATCATGACCATGGACGGCAAGGAACGCACCCAGGACGTGGTGGATTCCTCGACCTGGGTGCGGATGGACGGCGCGTGGAAGTGCGTGGCGCATACGGAGACCGAGGCGGCGCTGCAGGGCTAACGCTCAAAGGGCCCGTGGATCGGGCGGGCTGGAACGGTTGGATAGCGCGTCCTCGAACGTGAAGCCCAGCCGGTTTCCCGGGCCTACGGAATCCAGTCGACGTGCTTCAGATAAGCGGGCTCGCGCTGGTCCTTGTGGCGCTCGCACTGCTGCGCAAGCCACTGGAACCACTCGGCCCACGAGGGTTGCGATTGTTCGATCCGGATCTGGGTCAGCCAGGGACCCAGCTTGTGCCACATCACCACCGTGATCCCGCCTGCCAGCTCGGTGACAAAGGTGAAGGGCGCGATCCGCTGGAAGACCAGCAGCCCCATGGTCTCGAAGGTCGTGCACACCAGGACCGCAGCCTTTTCCGCCTCCGGGCCGGCCCGGCGCAGCTCCTCGGCGGATACGCCGTCCGGCAGGCCGCGGAGAACGGTGATCGCGTCGGCGAGGTGCGCGTCCATGAAGGACCGCATGAGTTCGCCCGCGACGGCATCCCGGCGCTGCTTCTTCATTTCCCAAAGCTGGACCAGCCCGAACACCGTGCCACCCACGATGGTGACCGTGCCGATGATCTGGGAGATGCTGGAAATCGTTCCAAGATCCATACGCACCTCGGCTGGGCCCATTGGCTCGGTCGGTTTCGGCGCAAACGGCGTCGGCCTATGGCCTTTTACCCGGTTTTTGGCCGCCCCGTTCGCCGACCTTTCCGCTGCCGTCTCCGCCCGGGCACTCAGGTGAACTCGCCGACCAGCACGACCAGCGCGAACCAGGCGCATCGCGCCGGCGGCACTCGCGGCGTCACGGCTGGCACCTGCTTCCTGTCCCCGGGTGTCAGGGCACGCCCTGGAAGGCAGCCGCCGAAGCGGCGGAGTCGTCGTACGAGCGGAAGTGGACCACCTTGCCCCCGGCGAACGTGATCACTTGGGCGAACTGCTCGTCGATGACGCGGCCATTCGACTTGACCTTGAGCCGCTCGCTCCCGATCACGACGACCTTGTCCTTGTCCGCCAGGAACTCGGTGGGTTCGAACGCAAGCAGTTCAACCGCCCCCAACCCGGTCAGGTAATCCATCCATTCCTTCTTCCCGTGCCGGACGCCCGCGTAGGGGACGTTGGCCGGGCCGGCGATCTCCCAGACCACGTCATCCGACATCGCGCCGAGCACCGAGTCGATGTCGCCCTTCACGAAGTCGGCGTAGAGCTTTCTGGCGACGGCCAGGTTGCTCTCCTGACGGGTTGTGGGTGAGGGCACGGCACTCGGATGGGTGGCGCATCCGGTGACCGTGATTGCCAACAGGAACGCCAGCGAAAGCTTCGACATACGACCCTCCGTGAAGTAAAAAAACGCCCAACGCGATCAGAAGCGGGAGTTGGTATTGGGCATCTTCTCGCGGGGCGGCTCCACCACATCCCAGTGCTCGACGATCCGGCAGTTCTCCACCCGGAACACGTCCGCAAGTGCGTAGGCAGGCGCGCCGGGTGCCGGGGTGAACCGCGCGTGCAGGAAGACGAGGTCCTTCTCGGCGATGGTGCGGATGATTTCCCAGCGCGCGTCCGGGACGTCCTGGACGATGCCCTCGAGGAAATCGACCACGACGGCGCGGCCGCCGACGGGTACGTCCGGCTTGTGCTCCACGAGGTCGGGTGAGACGTACCGCTCGAACCCGTCGCGCACCCGCTTTTCCACCAGCGCCTCCGTGTAGAAGGCAACCACCAGGGTCCGGCTGCCTTCGGCGGAGGCGTCGCAGGCAGGGCCTGGCTTCGTGTCGGCAGCACCCGTGGCGCCCCACGCCATGAGCAGGGTTGTCGCCAGCGTGATTCCGAGCATGCTGCCTCCGTCCGGTTGGTGATGTCGCTATCGAATCGGTTCCATCCGGCAACGCGGCAGCGGTCGTCGCTTCAACCGGAGGCGTGCCCCAACCGCCATCCCAGTCCGGACACCCGCCCCGCATGCCGCGCCAACGCCGCGGCAATCACCTCCGCGCTTCCTGCCAGATGCAACGCAGTCCGGGCGCGGGTCAGGCCGGTGTAGAGCAATTCGCGGCTGAGTACGCGGGCGTCGCGGCGGGGCAATTGCAGCCACACGGCGTCGAATTCACTGCCCTGCGCCTTGTGCACGGTCATGGCGAAGGCGGATTCGTGCGCGGGCAGCGCGGCGGGGTGGAAGGCGCGGGGGCCGTCGGCACCGGTGAACCAGGCCAGCAGCGTGCCGTCGGCGTCGGGCAGGCAGACGCCCACGTCGCCGTTGAACAGGCCGTGGCGGTAGCTGTTTTCGGTGACCAGCAGCAGGCGTCCGGGGAACCACGCGGGCGGGCTGCCGATGCGGCGGCCGGAGAGCTGCGCCTCGATGCGGGCGTTGAGGCCGCGCGCGCCCTGCGGGCCGTCGCGCAGCGCGGTAAGCAGGCGCAGGCGGGGGGCGCGGGCCAGGGCATCGGCCGGGTCGGTGGCGGCGGCCAGCGCGCGGAAGTGCGCCAGCAGGTCCACGCCGGGCGCGGCCAGCGGGTCGTCCGCGTTCTCGTGGAAATGGACATTGCTGAGCCCGCCGCCGCGCAGCAGGCCGAGGGTTTCGCCGGCATCGCCGCGGCGCACGGCGTCGGCCAGCGGGGCCAGGGCGAGGCTGTCGCTCTGGCGCCAGCCGCGGGTGAGGTGGACGCGGTGGCCGTGCAGGCTTTGGCTTTGCTCGTCACTCCCGCGAAAGCGGGAGTCCAGCGTTTGCTGGCGGTTGTCGGGGGCTTCAAGCGCTGGATCCCCGCTTTCGCGGGGATGACGGGCGAATTCCAAGGGATGTTGAGCAAATTCAACGCGATGACTGGCAAGTCCCCCGGGATGACTGGGTGATTCCGCGGGAGCACGGGCAAGCGCCTCATCGGCCGCGGGCGGCTGTGCGTCGCCCAGCAGCGGCGCCAGCGCGGCGGCATCGTCCGCACGCAGCGCGGTGCCGTCGCCGGCGGCGCGCAGGATGCCGGCCAGCACGTCGCCGGCTTCCACCGAGGGCAGCTGGTCGGGGTCGCCCAGCAGGATCAACTGGGCGCCGTCGGGCACGGCCTCGGCCAGCTTGCACATCAGCGGCAGGTCCACCATCGAGGCTTCGTCCACCACCACGATGTCGAACGGCAGCGGATGGCCGGCGTGGTGGCGGAAGTCCGGGCGGTCCGGGAGCACGCCCAGCAGGCGGTGCAGGGTGCTGGCGGTGGCGGGCAGCGCGGCCAGCACGGCGGCATCCACGCCCAACGCGGCCATGCGCTGCACGGCAGCGCGCAGGCTTTCGGCCATGCGGTCGGCAGCGCGGCCGGTGGGCGCGGCCAAGGCAATCCGCAGCGGCGCATGACCGGCCTGCATCGCCTGCGCCACCCGTAGCG
>CAMLJA010000206.1 GCA_946480065.1 uncultured Thermomonas sp.
CCGCCGCGAACGCGGCGCGGAACGCGTCGGCGCGGCGCACGGCCGGCTCCAGCGCGCCGCGCACCAGCACCCCGAATTCCTCGCCGCCCAGCCGCGCCACCAGCTCGCGCGCGCCATCCGGGAACGCGGCCTGCAGCCGCTCCGCGAACGCGCACAAGCAGGCGTCGCCGGCGGCGTGGCCGTGGCGGTCGTTGATCGCCTTGAAGTGGTCCAGGTCCAGCAGCAGCAGGACCAGCGGGACTTCCGCGGCGCGCGCCTGCGCGCTCCACTCCGCCAGCGTGGCGGTGAATCGCCGGCGGTTGGCCAGCCCGGTCAGCCCGTCGCGCCGGCTCTGCTGCTCGAACAGGTCGCGCTGGCGCCGCAGCTCGTCCTCCAGGTCCAGCCGCTGGCGGTACTCGGCGTGGCTGCGGCGCAGCGCCAGGGTCACGTAGACCAGGTAGAGGAAGCCGACCGCCACCAGTTCGAAGCGCGACCCGTTGGCGATGAACGCGCCGAGGGTGGACAGGTACAGCAGGCCGATGGCCCCGAACGCCGCGCGCAGCCGCATCGGGAAGTTGTGCGCGAACGCGGTGGCGAAGGCGTAGGAGCTGATCGCGGCGACCGTGCGCGCGCCCTCGCTGGGCGTGGCCAGCAGCAGCCAGGCCACCGCCACCGCCCACAGCGCGGAGTTGGCCAGCAGCAGCGTCCAGATCCAGTCCAGCCGCGCGCGCACCGCCCGCTCGGTGGAACCGTCCGGCAGCCCGCGCACGCGGAACCGCAGCACGTTGAGCGCCACGAAGCCCAGCGCGACCAGCACGAACGGCCAGCGCGCGCGCTCCCACAGCCCGCTGGCGGTGCCCGCCAGCAGCCACAGCAGGATGTAGAACGGCCCGCCCAGCCGCAGCCGCTGCAGCGTTTCGCGCAGTTCCTGCAGCAGTCGCGGCGCCGCGGGCCGTGCGCCCGGCGCATTGGCGGTGTCGAGCATCCGGTCCTCCCCTGCCGGCACGATGCGGCGCGGCCCGGCGGCCGGTCAAGCGTCGCCTTATTATTCTTTCATCCGGATGAAGCGATGTATAGAATGGCGGCAGCCCACCCGCGAGCCGACCGATGGTGCCGATCAGCTTCGAGTTCTATCCGCCCAAGACCGACGAACAGCGCCGCCAGCTCGACCGCAGCGTGCAGCGGCTGAAGGCGCTCTCGCCGCAGTACATGTCGGTCACCTTCGGCGCCGGCGGCTCCACCCTCAGCCACACCCCGGAAACCGTGCAGCGGCTGCGCGGCGAGCACGGCGTGGCCGGCGTGCCCCACCTCACCTGCGTGGGCGGCAACCGCGAGGAGATCCGCGCGCTGCTCAAGCTCTACCGCGCGCTGGGCTGCGACCGCGTGGTCGCGCTGCGCGGCGACACCCCGTCCGGCATGGTCCGCAGCGGCGACCTGCGCTACGCCAGCGAACTGGTGGCGCTGATCCGCCGCGAGCATGGCGACCACTTCAGCATCGAGGTCGGCGCCTACCCGGAAACCCACCCGCAGGCCGACGACGCGCTGGCGGACCTGCGCCATTTCAAGGCCAAGGTGGATGCGGGCGCCGACGGCGCCATCACCCAGTACTTCTACAACAGCGACGCCTACTTCCGCTTCGTGGACGACGCGCGGCGGATCGGGGTGGAGGTGCCGATCGTGCCGGGCATCATGCCGATCTCCAACTTCAGCCAGCTGCGCCGCTTCTCCGAGGCGTGCGGCGCCGAGATCCCGCGCTGGGTCTCCCAGCGCATGCGCGCCTACGGCGACGACGTGGAGGCGGTGCGCGAATTCGCCGCCGACCTGGTGGCCACGCTGTGCCGCCGGCTGGTGGAGGGCGGCGCGCCGGCGCTGCATTTCTATACCCTCAACCTGGCGAAACCCACTCTGAACGTGATCGCTAGGATGGCGTGAATTCAGGCGGGGTTGCGGGATTTGCCACGTCCCGTCGACGCCTTCGGCCGGAAGCTGGTCGCGTGCCGATGGGGCACGACCCTCACCCAGTCCCGCCATGCGCTCCCTGTTCGCTTCCGCTTCCGTACTCGCCGCCGCCATCGCCCTGGCCACGCTGCCGATGCCGCGCACCGCCCAGGCCGGCACCGGCGTGATCCGCTGCGAACTGCCCGACGGCACCCGCATGTACACCAACAAGGCCTGCAGCAGCTTCGGCGGCAAGGCCAGCCCGATGTCGGCCGACGTGCTCACCCGCATCCGCGCCGACCAGCGCCGCGAAGTGCGCCTGCGCGCCGAACGCGAGGGCCTGGACGCCGAAGCCGCGCTGGCGGAGCTGGACGCCGACCGCATGGTCGCCAGCGCGGTGCCGGCGCGGCGCCCGGTCGCCGGCGGCTGCGCGGGCAGCCCGCGCCAGCTCGCGCTGGACCTGCAGGCGTCGATGGCGATGGGCGATGTCAACCGCATCGCGGAAAGCTTCGACTGGGCCGGCATGGGCAACACCCAGGCCCAGCGCATCATGGGCCAGCTGGAGCGCATGGCCGGCCGGCAGCTGGTGGACGCCGACTATTTCGATGCCGCCATCGCCTCCGCCGGCGACGCCGTCGATCTCGACGGCGGGCTGATGCAGGTCACCTACGCGGGCGCCGGCGCCGCGTCCTCGGTCGACGATTTCGAAGTCACCCGCAGCCAGGGCTGCTATTTCCTGCGCTACGCCTGAACGGCCGCGGCGCCCTCGCTTCCGCGCGCGGCCGCGGCCGCGTAGGCTGGCCCGATGCCGCTCCCGCCGTCGTCGTTGCCCGTGCTCCTCGCCCTGCTCGCCGCCTGCGCGGTCCCTGAGGCGCAGGCGCAGGTACGGCACTGCGTCGCCGTCGACGGCACCCAGGTCTACACCGACCGCCGCTGCGAGGACATCGGCGCCGCCGCGATGCCGGTGCAGGCGCCCGGCGGCTACGTGCCCGGCGCATCGCTGTACCGCAGCCAGTGCCCGCGCACCGTGCAGGACCTGGCGTGGGCGGTCGACGCCGCGGTGCGCTCGGGCGACGTCAACCAGCTGGCGGGCCTGTACGACTGGACCGGCCTGTCGACCGCGGAGGGCTACCGCCTGATGGGGCGCCTGGCCGCGGTGGCCCGCCGGCCGCTGGTGGACGTCCAGCCGGCCTACGCCGGCGGCGACCCGGAACCCCGCTTCGACGAAGACACCGGCGCGCTGCTGCCGCTGCGCCAGCCCCGGCTGGTCGGGCTGCGGCTGGAGCAGACCCTGGCCAACGGCAGCACGCCCTCGCGCACGCAGTTCGGGCTGCGGCGCAACCAAGGCTGCTGGTGGATCCGCTTCTAGCGTTCCCGCGCGACGGCTGATCGACGGCGGCACGCGACGGCACGGCGCCGGTTCGGGCAAAATCCGCTTCCAGCCCGACGAGAGGTGGTCGCGATGCAGTACCCGCAATGGATCTGGCACAACGGCGGCATCAAGCCGTGGGCCGAGGCCACCACCCACGTCATGTCGCATGCCCTGCACTACGGCTCGTCGGTGTTCGAGGGCATCCGCAGCTACCAGACTCCCGCGGGCCCGGCGATCTTCCGCCTCAGCGACCACAACCGCCGCCTGCTGGCGTCGGCCAAGATCTACGACATGCCGATGCCGTACGGGGTGGACGCGCTGAACGCCGCCTGCCGCGAGGTGGTGCAGCGCAACGGCTTGTCCAAGGCCTACCTGCGGCCGGTGGCCTACCGCGGCCTGGGCGGGTTCGGGCTGTCGGCCGAAACCCCGGTGGACGTGGCGGTGGCGGCGTGGGAAATGGGCGCCTACCTCGGCGAGGGCGTGCTCGAGCAGGGCATCGACGCCTGCGTGTCCAGCTGGCAGCGCTTCGCCCCCAACACCATCCCGGCGGGCGCCAAGGCCGGCGGCAACTACCTGTCCGGCCAGCTGGTCGCCCGCGAGGCGCGGCGGCTGGGCTTCGGCGAGGGCATCGCCCTGGCCTCCACCGGCCTGCTCAGCGAAGGCGCGGGCGAGAACCTGTTCTTGGTGTTCGACGGCGCCCTGCACACCACCCCGGTGAGCGCGGCCCTGCTCAACGGCATCACCCGCAATACCCTGATCACGCTGGCGCGCGACGCCGGCATCGCGGTGGTCGAGCGCGACCTGCCGCGCGAATACCTCTACCTGTGCGACGAGCTGTTC
>CAMLJA010000207.1 GCA_946480065.1 uncultured Thermomonas sp.
CGCGAGTTCCTCAAGGCCGGCGGCGTGTTCACCGACGACTTCATCGACGGCTACATCGCGCTGAAGATGCAGGAGGTCACCAAGTTCCGCGCGGCCACCCACCCGCTGGAGTACCAGCTGTACTACACGCTCTGACCCGTCCGGCCCCGGTCCGTCCGCGAACCCCGCCCCGGCGGGGTTCGCCTTTTTGCGGGCCCGGCGCGGCGGCTCAGCCGTTCACCAGCGCCAGCAGCTCGCCCACCGTGCAGTGCGCCTCCACCGGGTGGCGCAGGCGCGCGCGGCGGTCGACGCGGTAGCGGTTGCGGCGCCCCTCGCGCTCGCGCACCAGCACCCCGGCCGCCTCCAGCTCCGACACGATCCGCTGCACCGCCCGCTCGGTGATGCCCACCCGCGCGGCCACGTCGCGCAGCAGCAGGTCCTCGTCCGCCGCCAGGCAGAACAGCACGTGCGAGTGGTTGCTGAAGAAGGTCCAGCCGGCCGCCGCCGGCGCGGACGCGGCGGCGCGCGCCGGCGCCCGCTTGACAGCCGCTGAAGAACGACTTGTAATACGCGACATAAATTTCGTGTTTCCCACGTCGCCTGAAGGAGGCCCCATGTCCGCCGTGATGCCGCTCGACACCACCCCGCAATCCTACCCCGCGCCGCGCACGGTGGCGGTCGCCCACGGCGACGGCATCGGCCCGGAGATCATGGACGCGGTGCTGCACGTGCTGCGCGAGGCCGGCTGCCCGATCGACTGGGCGCCGGTCACCCTGGGCGAGCGCGCCTACCGCGCCGGCGATGCCTCCGGCGTGCCGGCCGCGGCCTGGGAGGCGATCGGCGCCCACGGCATCCTGCTCAAGGGGCCGATGACCACCCCGCAGGGCGGCGGCTACAAGAGCGTCAACGTGACCCTGCGCAAGACCCTGGGGCTGTACGCCAACGTCCGCCCCTGCGTGGCCTACCACCCGTTCGTGGCCTCCCAGCACCCGGGCATGGACGTGGTGATCGTGCGCGAGAACGAGGAGGACACCTACGGCGGCATCGAGCACCGCCAGACCGCCGAGGTGGTGCAGTGCCTGAAGCTGGTCAGCCGCCCGGGCAGCGAGCGGATCGTGCGGCACGCGTTCGAGTACGCGCGCCGCAACGGCCGCCGCAAGGTCACCTGCATGACCAAGGACAACATCATGAAGCTCACCGACGGCCTGTTCCGCCGGGTGTTCGAGCAGGTGGCCGCCGAGTATCCCGAGATCGCCAGCGAGCACCGTATCATCGACATCGGCGCGGCCCGCCTGGCCACCCGGCCCGGCGACTTCGACGTGGTGGTGACCCTCAACCTCTACGGCGACATCCTGTCCGACATCGCCGCCGAGGTGGCGGGCTCGATCGGCCTGGCCGCCTCGGCCAACATCGGCCTGCACGGGGCGATGTTCGAGGCGGTGCACGGTTCGGCGCCTGACATCGCCGGCCGCAACCTGGCCAATCCGTCGGGGCTGCTGCAGGCCGCGGTGATGATGCTGGTGCACCTGGGCCTGCCCGAGGAAGCCGCGCGCATCCACAACGCCTGGCTGTGCGTGCTGGAGGAAGGCCTGCACACCGCCGACGTCTTCAGCGAGGCCAGCCGGCGCCAGGTGGGCACCCGCGAATTTGCGCACGCGGTGGCGCAGCGGCTGGGCCGGCTGCCGCAGCGGCTGCGCGCGGTCGAGTACAGCGTCGGCGAGGCCCGGGCCGACGCGCCGGCGGCGCCGATCGCGGCGGAGCCGCCGGCCGCCGTTGCCAAGCAGTGCGTCGGCATCGACGTGTTCGTGGACTGGGACGCGCCCGGGCG
This sequence comes from uncultured Thermomonas sp., assembly GCA_946480065.1. The sequence goes on from CAMLJA010000207.1 coordinate 1,808, forward strand.
CGACCCGGAGGCCCTGGCGACGGAGCTGCGCGCGGCCGCCGGCGAGGCGTTCCGCCTCGGCGTGGTCACCAACCGCGGGGTGCGGGTGTGGCCGCAGGGCAACCCGCACACCTTCCGCACCGACCACTGGCGCTGCCGCTTCCTGCACCAGCAGGGCCAGGCCACGCCGGACGCCCTGCTGGGCCTGCTGCGGCGGCTGGCGGACGCGGGCCTGCCGTGGATCAAGAGCGAGCAGCTGTACACCTTCGACGGCGCGCAGGGCTACTCGCTGGCGCAGGGCGAGTAGGCGCGGTTGCATCGGCGGGGCGATGCGGGTGCAATGCCCGCATGGCCTCTTCCTCCCGCCGGCGCCGGCTGGCGCCGCTGCTGTTGCCGCTGCTGCTCGCCGCCTGCGCGCATGCCCCCGCCCCGCCCGCCAACCCGCTGGCGCGCTGGGTGCCGTCGCCCAATGCGGACGACCGCCGCGCCGTGGTCATCGTGCTGCACGCCACCGAGCAGGACTCGGCGGCGCAGAGCCTGGAGACGCTGCGGACCGCCAACAGCGGCGGCCCGGTCAGCGCGCACTACCTGGTCGGCGACGACGGCACGATCTACCAGCTGGTGGCCGAGGGCGCGCGCGCGTGGCACGCGGGCGGGGGCCGCTGGGGCACCATCACCGACCTCAATTCGGCCTCGATCGGGATCGAGATCGACAACGACGGCAGCGAGCCGTTCACCGACGCGCAGGTGGATGCGCTGCTGCGTCTGCTGGCCGACCTGTGCGACCGGCTGGACATCCCGCGCATCCAGGTGATCGGCCACGCCGACCTGGCGCCCACCCGCAAGCGCGATCCCGGGGCGCGGTTCCCGTGGGCGCGGCTGGCCGCCGCCGGCTTCGGGCGCTGGCCGCAGGGCGCGCTGGCCGATCCGCCGGCGGGCTTCGACCCGTGGCTGGCGATGGCCGCGGTCGGCTATCCGCTGGCCGACCGCGCCGCGGCCGTGCGCGCCTTCCACCGCCACTACCGCGGCCGCGACGACGGCGACGACCCGGCGGCCGCGTTCGACGCCGAGGACCTGCGGATCCTGCACGCGCTGGTGGCGCCGCTGCGCGGAACGCCCTGATCAGCGCGCGTCGCCGCGCAGCAGCGGGTACGGGTTGACCGCCTCGCCCTTCCACCACTGCTTTTCCGGGCCCAGCACGAACACCGCGAAATGCAGGTGCGGCGCCTCCGGGCTGGCGTTGCCGGTGGACCCCACGTAGCCGATCACCTGGCCGCGCCGCAGCGCCTGGTGCTCGGCGATGCCCGGCGCGTACGCCTGCAGGTGCGCGTAGTAGTACGCCAGCGTGCGATCGGCGTTGAACTGGTACAGGGTGGTGCCGCCCAGCCGGCTGTCGAACAGCTTCTCCACCGTGCCGTCGGCCACCGCCAGCACCGGGGTGCCGGCCGGCGCCATGATGTCGATGGCGTCGTGGCTGCGGCCGGCGCTGCGGGCGTCGGTGAAGGTGTCCTGCAGCTGCGCCGGGGCCACGCCCTGCACCGGCACCGGCAGGGTGGCGCCGGGCGCGATGGGCGGCGGGATCGCCGGGGCGGCCGCGGCCGGGGCGGCGGACGGGGTCGGCCCCGGGGCGGACTCGCCCGCCGGCGCCGGTACCTCCGGGGCAGGCGTGGCGTGATCGCTGCCGGCCGCGGGCGCGGGTAGCGACGCCGGAGCCGCGTCCGGCCGCGACCCGCCGCGGGTCAGCGCGTAGTAGACCAGGTTGGCGCCGGTCAGCAGGCCGAGCAGGAACAGCAGCACGCCGCGCACGGCGCCGCCGCGTTGCGCGTTGGGGAAGCTCATCGCCGGCTCACTCGCGGAAGGTGACCGGGGTGCCCGGCGCCACCGCCGTGGCCACCGCCTGCGCGGCGAAGTTGGTCAGCCGCACGCAGCCGCTGGACTGGGTGCGGCCGATCTTGCCGGGTTCGGGGGTGCCGTGGATGCCGTAGTGCGGCTTGTCGATGCCCATCCAGACGATGCCGACCGGCCCGTTGGGCCCGGGCGGAAGCGTCGCCGGCTTGGCGTCCTTGGGCTGGCCCACCAGCAGGTCGGGGTCGTATCGGTAGTCCGGATCCTGCACCACCGACACCAGCTTCCATTCGCCGATCGGCAGCGGGAACTTCGACGAGCCGGTGGAGGCGGGGAACTGGGCGTACACCTTGCCGTCGGCGTCCAGCAGCTGCAGGGCGCCGTCGGACTTGTCCACCACCAGTCGGCCCGCCTTCGGCAACTCCTGCGCCGGGCGGGTGTAGGGCACCACCAGGACCGTGCCGGCGGTGGAGAAATC
>CAMLJA010000208.1 GCA_946480065.1 uncultured Thermomonas sp.
CCCCCCCCCCGGGGGGCCCCCCCCCCCCCCGCGGGGGGGGCCGCCCCCCCCCCCCGCCCCCCCCCGGGCCCCCGGGGCCCCCCCCCCCGCGCCCGCGGGGCCGGCGCCGGGCGCCACCGCCAGCCGCAGCGGCGGCAGGGTGGCGGTGCGCGCCTGCCCGGCATCGGCATCCCACCAGGCGATCCGCGGCCCCGGCACCGCCACCTCGCCGGCGCGCAGCGGCACCAGCGCGAAGCGCCGGCGCAGCACCGTGCGCGGGCGGCCGTCCACCACCTGCTCGTCGGACTCCGGCGGATCGGCGAAGACCTGCACGCCGTCGACCGCGGGCAGCGCCAGCGGTGGCAGCTGCGCCGCGCTGGCGCCATCGGCCACCAGTTCGATCTCCACCGTCGCCGCCTCGCCCACCCGCGCGGCGGTCGGCGCCCGGAGGTAGCGCAAGCGCAGGTCGCGCAGCGGCAGCCACGGCTGCACCGCGTCGGCCGGGATCGGCCGCACCTGCAGCCGCACCGGCGGCGCCGCGGCGGAGAGTTCCTCGCGGCCGTCGTCGAACAGGCGGTCGAAGAACCCGCCCGCGGCCAGGCCGTTGAAGCGCGCGCCCGGCAGCAGCAGCGGGCCGCTGCGCTCCGGCAGCAGCAGGTAGTGGCGTTCGACCACGTTGTAGCGCCGGCCGCCGAGTTCGCGCTGGTAGGTGATGTCCTCGCCCACGCGCTGCAGGCTGGCATTCGCCGGCGGGTCCAGGTCGAGCTGGCCGGACAGCAGCGGCACCGCGTAGTTCAGCCGCACCACCACGCCCACCGCCTGCTGCACGTAGGGCTGGCGCGTGTCCGCGCTGGTCTCCACGAACACGTCGGCATCGCCGCTGGCCGGGCGCACCGCCGGCGGCAGCACCGTCAGCCGCTGCGGCGCGGTGGTGGCGTTGCCCACCCGCAGCGCCGGCACCGTCATCACGCCCGGCCCGCGCGGGCGCAGGCCCACCGCGAACAGCGAGTGGCGGACGCTAGTGCCGCCCGCGCGTTCGTAGCTTCGGCGCACGGTCTGCCCGGCCACGTCGAAGCGGGCGCGCAGCGGCGCGTAGTCGATCTCCTCCACCGTCTGGTCGGTCTCGATGTTGAGGGTGGCGGTCTCGCCGTAGGTGATCTGCGCGCGATCCAGCCACGCGCGCGTCTGCGCGGCCGCCGGCAGCGTGCAGGCCAGCAGGAGGATGCCGACCCAGCGGGCGAACCCGCGGCTCACGGCAGGTTGCCCCGGCGGCGCTCGTACTCCAGCCGGAAGCGCGCGCGCAGCAGTGCGCCGGGGTCGTCCGGCACGCGCTGCAGCTGGGCCTGGTTGGCCAGCCGGCGCTCGCGCTGCGCGGCGGTTTCCGGCGGCCGGCCGGTCTGCCCGGGCTTCGGCTGCCTGCGCAGCGCGTCCTGCATGCGCTGGCGCTGGGCGGCATCGGCATCGGCCTGTTGCTGCGCGTCCTGCGGGCGGCCCTGGGCCGGATCCGACCGCTCCGATTGCGGCGGCGCCTGCGGCGCGGCGTCCGCGGGCGCGTCCTGGCCCTCGCCCTGCCGCGGCTGCCCCTGGCCGGGCGATTGCGGTTTCTGCTGCGGGTTTTGCTGTTGCTGCCCGCTACCCGGGGGCGGCTTGCGCCGGCGCGCGGCCTCCACCGCGGCGCGGTTGGCGATGGCATCCGCCATCTTGGGCTGCAGCGCCAGCGCGCGGTCGTAGGCGGCGATGGCGGCGTCGTAGCGCCCGGCCTTGGCCAGCGCGTTGCCGAGGTTGTACTGGCCGTCGGCGGTGGGGTTGCCGGAGAAGCGGGCGATGGCGGCCTGGTAATCGCCCTTGCGGTAGGCGTCGATGCCGTCCTGCATCCGCGCGTAAGCCTGCTGGTCGGGACGCCTCCACAGGGGATCGGCCTCCTGCGCCCGCGCCGGGGTGCCGGGCAGCAGCAGCGCGAAGGCCAGCAGCGCGGCCGCCGCGCCGCCGCCGCGTCGGAACAGCGGCAGCGCCAGCAGCAGCGCCAGCGGCAGCAGCCAGTAGCCGTCGTCGCGCCAGCGCTGGCCGCGCGCCTGGCCCGGCGCGGCGCCGGCGTCCGCACGCGGCGCCAGGACGCCGAGCGTGCGCAGGTCGGCATCGTCGGGGGTCAGCGTGGCGTAGGCACCGCCGCCGCGCGCGGCCAACCGCCGCAGCGCCTCGACCTCCAGCGCGGGCGCGCCGTCCACGGGCCCGCCGCCGGCGCGCCCCAGCCCCAGCACCGACACCCGGTAGCCGGCGGCGCGGGCGCTGGCGGCCGCCGCCAGGGCATCGGCATCGGCGCGGTCGGTCAGCAGCAGGATCTCGCCGGCCGGGAAGCCGGCCTGGCGCAGCAGGCGCTGCGACCAGGCGATGGCGCGGTCGGCACGGTGGCCATCGGCCGGCATCACGTCGGGCGCCAGCGCATCCAGGAACAGCGCCAGGTTGGCGGCGTCGTCGGTCAGCGGCGCCACCGTGTAGGCATCGTCGGCGAACGCCACCAGCGCGACCTGGCCGCCTTCGCGCCCACGCACCAGCGCGGCCAGCTTGGCGCGCGCCTGCGCGAGCCGCGAGGGCGGCAGGTCGCGGGCCAGGGTGGCGCGGGACAGGTCCAGCGCCACCACCAGCGGCGCGCGCGCCTGCCACAGCGGCACCGGCTCCCGGCGCAGGCTGGGCCCGGCCAGGGCCAGCAGGGCCACGGCCGCGGCCGCCAGCCCCAGCCGCCGCGCCCACGCGCGCCGGGGCGAGGTGCCGGCGTCCAGCAGGTGCGGCAACAGGTGCGCATCCACCGCGTCGCGCCACGCGCCCCCGGCGGGCGGCGCGCGCCAGGCCCGGGCCAGCAGCGGCAGCGCCAGCAGGCCCAGCAGCCACCACGGGCGCAGCAGGTGCAGCTGCGGCAGTGCGTCGCTCCAGGCGCTCACGGCGCCCGCCTCGCCAGCGCGGCCGCCACCAGCGCCAGCAGCAGCGCGCCCGCCAGCGGCCACGGGTACAGCTCGATCCGCGGGCGCAGCGCCGGGCCCGGGCGGCGGACCGGCTCCAGGCGGTCGATCTCGGCGTAGATCCCGGCCAGCGCGTCGGTGTCGCGCGCGCGGAAGAAGCGCCCGCCGGTGAGCGCGGCGATCCGCCGCAGCCCGGCCTCGTCCACCTCGTCGCCGCCGCCCAGCGGCAGCTGGAAGCCGAACACCGACAGCGCGCCGCCGTCGCCGCCGAAGGCGATGGCGTGGATGCGCACGCCCTCGTCGCGGGCGATCGCCGCGGCCTTGGCCGGATCCAGCACGCCGGCGGTGTTGACGCCGTCGGTGAGCAGGATCAGCACGCGCTCGCCGTCGCGCTGGCGCTGCAGGCGCTTGGTCGCCAGCGCGATGGCATCGCCCAGCGCCGTCGCCCGCCCGGCCAGCGCCACCACGCTGGCGGCCAGCTGCTCGCGCACGCTGGCCAGGTCCCGGGTCAGCGGGGCCAGCGCGTAGGCGCGGTCGCCGAACACCACCAGGCCAACGCGATCGCCGGCGCGCCGGTCCAGGAAATCGGCCAGCACCGCCTTGGCCGCGGTCAGCCGGTCCACCGCCTGGCCGCCCAGCTCCATGTCCTGCTCGCCCATGCTGGCCGACAGGTCCACCGCCAGCATCAGGTCGCGGCCGGCCTGCGGCGGTGCCACCGGCGGTCCCAGCTGCTGCGGCCGCGCCGCCGCCACGCACAGCAGGCACCAAGCCAGGAACCCGAGCCACGGGAAGCGCCCCAACCGCGGCGCGCCCAGCCCGCCGCCGGCGATCTCCCGCAGCCGCCCGGCCCACGGCACCCGCAGCGCCGGCCCGGCGTCCGTGCGCGCGGGCAGCAGCGCGCGCACCAGCGGCGGCAGCGCGATCGCGGCCAGCGCCCAGGGCCAGGCGAAGCCGTCCACCGCCAGCCAGCCGGGCAGCACGCTCATGCCGCGTCCATCCAGGCCAGGTAGCGCGCCCGCGCGAGCAGGCGTACCGCCTCCACGGCTGCGGCGTCGACCTCCGGGCGGAAGGCGCCTTGCAGCAGCAGCGCCCCCGCGTCCCCGCCGAACCCCGGCGGCGGCTGCCCCTCGTCCAGCAGCGCCAGCCACGCCTCGCC
>CAMLJA010000209.1 GCA_946480065.1 uncultured Thermomonas sp.
AGCGGCAACCGCGAGCTGGACCGCGCCGCGCTGGAGACCGTGCGCCGCTGGCGCTTCCGCCCCGCCACCCGCGACGGCCAGCCGGTCAGCGCCGAGGTGGTGGTGCCGCTGGAATTCGATCCCCGGCGCTGAGCGCTGCATCCAACCGGCTGTTGGCGGCGTAACAGCCTGCGGAACCAGACCCCCGGTGTAGGATGCTCGCGGAACAACGCCAGGAGAGACCTTCGCCTTTCGAGGCGGCCAGACGCATGTCGACCGCAGGCACGCCAGCGAAGGACGGACGCGATTGGGCGGCGGAGATGGCGGGCATCGCCCGCCGGCAGGACCGCGACTGCTTCATGCGCATCTACGACCACTTCATGCCGCGGCTGTGCCTGTACCTGCGCGGCATGGGCGCGCCCGAGGCGGTGGCCGAGGAACTGGCGCAGGAAGCGCTGCTGCGGCTGTGGCAGCACGCCGCCGGCTACGACCCGGCCCGCAGCGCGGTCAGCACCTGGCTGTTCCGGATCGCCCGCAACCTGCACATCGACCGGCTGCGGCGCGAGCCCGGCCAGCCGTTCGCGCAGGAAGAGGCGATCGACCTGGAGTCCGACCCCGACCCCGCCACCACCGAAGATTACGCAGACCACGTCCAGTTGCAGCGCCGGATCGACGCCCTGTCGTCGGTCCAGGCCAGGTTGATCCGCATGTCCTATTTCGAAGCCAAGAGCCACCAGGAAATCTCCACCGAACTGGGCATGCCCCTGGGCACGGTGAAGTCCCACCTCCGCCGCGCGTTCCTTCGCCTGCAGGGCGAAATGGCCGGTGCCGCATGACCCCCAGGCCCCGCCACCACCTGGACCCGGCCACCGTGGTCAGCTACACCGCCGGCGCGCTGTCGCCGGAAATGTCGGCCGTGGTCGCCACCCACCTGGAAGGCTGCGCCCACTGCCGCCGCACCGTGGCCCGGGCCGAAGGCATCGGCGGCGCCCTGGTCGACCAGCAGCAGGCGTCCGCCGTGCCGGCCGACCGCCAGGCCCGGCTGCGCGCGGCGATGCTGGAGCGGCTGGCCCAGGCCGGGCCGCCCGGCCACCCGCCGGCGCCCGCGCCCGCCGCGAACGATCCCGACCGCCTGCCAGCCCCGCTGCAGCCGTATTTCGGCGCGTCGTACCGCGCGCTCAAGTGGCGCTGGATGGGGCCCGGCATGCACTACATCCAGCGCCGCGGGGCCGGCGGCCAGACCTTGCTGATGCTGCGCATCGCGCCCGGCAAGAGCCTGCCGGTGCACGGCCACGGCGGCACCGAGATCACCCAGATCCTGCGCGGCGCCTACGACGACGCGCTGGGCCATTTCGGCCCCGGCGACGTGGCAGACCTGGACGCGGACACCCAGCACCAGCCGGTCACCGCGCCGGGCGCGCCGTGCATCTGCGTGGCCGCGATGGATGCGCCGCTGCGCTTCCCGGGCTGGGTGGCGCGCACCCTGCAACCGGTCTTCGGCATCTGATCGCCCGCGGCCGCCGGCGCCACGCAGCCACCGCTGGCGCCACGGGAGCACGGCAGGCGCCGCGCAGGCCGTTCGCGGGGACCATCCCAACCACGGCTCTGCTGCTGGCGGCGGCCGCGGTCTGGCCCGCACCGGTTGACGCCGCGACCGGCGCCCGCCGCGAACAGGGCGAGGCGTTCGCCGCCGACGGACCGCGCCGCCTGCTCTATCGCGAAACCCACTACGTCCTGCCCGGCCCGGACCCCGAGCGCTGGGTGCTGTACCGCTGCCCCGACGGCCGCCCGTTCGCGCGCAAGCACGTGCAGGCGGCCGGGCGCGCGGCGGCCCCGGACTTCGCCTTCGAGGACGCGCGCGACGGCTACCGCGAGGGCGTGCGCGGCGCGCCCGGCGCGCGCACGGTCTATGTGCGCGCCGACGGCCGCACCGAGACCGCGCGCGGCCTGGCGGTGCCGGCGGACGGGGTGATCGACGCCGGCTTCGACGCCGCGGTGCGCGGCCACTGGACGGCGCTGATGCGCGGCGAAACGGTGCGCCTGCGTTTCCTGGTCCCGGCCCGCAAGCAGTTCTTCCCGGTGAAGGTGCGCCGCGTGGGCGGGCTGCAGTGGAAGGGCGCGCCGGCCGAGCGGCTGCGGATGTCGCTGGACACCTGGTTCGGCTTCGCGGTGCCGGACGTGACGCTGGTGTACGCCCGCGACGACCGCCGGCTGCTGGAGTTCAACGGCACCGGCAACGTGCGCGACCGCCGCGGCCACAACCCGCAGGTGCGGATCACCTTCGCGCAGCCGCCGCAGCCGGCCGGCGCGGCCGAGGTGGCGGCCGTCGCCGCGCTGCCGCTGGACGGCCGCTGCGGCTTCTGAGCCTGCATCCGAACGCAACGCGCGGCACGTAAATAGTGGCAGTACCTCAGGAGAACACGATGTCGGGCAAGGCCGCTCTGCAGGATCCCGCGCCACCGCGCCGCGGCCTGGCCACCGTGCTCCGCTGGTTCGACACCGCCGCCGCCCCGGACGCGGGCGACCCGGCGCGCGACGAGCGGGTGGACTGGCTGCGCGCCCTGCCCTTCATCGCCATGCACCTGGCCTGCCTGGGCGTGCTGTGGGTGGGGGTGTCCGCCACCGCGCTGTGGGTGGCGCTGGCGCTGTACGCGCTGCGCATGTTCGCGATCACCGGCTTCTACCACCGCTACTTCTCGCACCGCACCTTCCGCACCTCGCGGCCGGTGCAGTTCGCGTTCGCGCTGCTGGGCGCGGCCTCGGTGCAGCGCGGGCCGCTGTGGTGGGCCGCGCACCACCGCCACCACCACGCCAACGCCGACACCGCGGCCGACCCGCACACCCCGCGCAAGGGCTTCTGGCGCAGCCACGCGCTGTGGTTCCTGACCCGCGCCGGCTTCCGCACCGATCCCTCGCGCATCGGCGACCTGCTGAAGTTCCCCGAGCTGCGCTGGCTGGACCGCTTCGACACCGCGGTGCCGGTGGCGCTGGCCGCGATGCTGTACGCCGTCGGCGCCGCGCTGGAGCGCTGGGCCCCCGGGCTGGGCACCAGCGGGCCGCAGCTGCTGGTCTGGGGCTTCTTCGTGTCCACCGTGGTGCTGTTCCACGCCACGGTGACCATCAATTCGCTGGCGCACCGCTGGGGCAGCCGCCGCTTCTCCACCCGCGACGACAGCCGCAACAACCTGTGGCTGGCGCTGCTGACCTTCGGCGAGGGCTGGCACAACAACCATCATTTCTTCCCCGGCAGCGCGCGGCAGGGCTTCCGCTGGTGGGAAATCGACCTGACCTGGTACGGCCTGCGCGCGCTGCAGGCGCTGGGCCTAGTGCGCGACCTCAAGCCGGTGCCGGCCTGGGTGCTGGCCAGGGCCGGCGACGCGCAGGGGCGGCGCTGACATGCGCGTCGCGGTGGTCGGCAGCGGGATCGCCGGGCTGTCGGCGGCGTGGCTGCTGTCGCGCAGCCACGAGGTGGTGCTGTACGAGGCGGACGACCGGCTCGGCGGCCACACCGACACCCACCGCGTGGAGCTCGAGGGCCGCACGCTGGCGGTGGACACCGGCTTCATCGTCCACAACCCGGTGCACTACCCGCTGCTGACCCGGCTGTTCGACGAACTCGGGGTGGCCTCGCAGCCCACCACCATGAGCTTCTCGGTGCAGGACGCGGCCACCGGGCTGGAATACAACGCGACCTCGCTGGACACCCTGTTCTGCCAGCGCCGCAACCTGGTCTCGCCGCGCTTCTGGGGCCTGCTGCGCGACCTGGCCCGGTTCTACCGCGCGGCGCCGGCGCTGCTGGACCAGCCGGGCCCGGGGCCGTCGCTGGGCGAATACCTGGACGCCAACGGCTACGGCGCGGCCTTCCGCGACCAGCACCTGGTCCCGATGGCCAGCGCGCTGTGGTCTTCCCCGGCCGCCGGCATCCTGGAATTCCCCGCGCAGTACCTGGTCCGGTTCATGGCCAACCACCACATGCTGCAGCTCGCCGGGCGCCCGCCGTGGCGGGTGGTGCGAGGCGGGTCGCGCAGCTACGTGGACGCGATGGCCGCGCGCTGGGACGTGCGCGTGGGCCTGGACACGCCGGTG
>CAMLJA010000210.1 GCA_946480065.1 uncultured Thermomonas sp.
TCCTGGTCTCGATGTTCACCGCCTCGGAGTGGCCGAAGAACACCGGCACGCGCACCGCGGTGGGATTCACCTGGATGCTGTCGTCGCCCAGGATCTTGCGGGTCTCCCAGACCAGCTTCATCTCTTCCTTGGTGTAGCCGTTGGGCTGGAACTCGTCGATGTGCGGGATCAGGTTGAAGGCGATCTGCACCGGGAAGCGGTCCGGCTCGGCGTCGCGGAAGGCCAGCAGCGCCGCGGTCTGGCGGCCCAGCTCCTCCATCGCCGCGCGCCCGCCGCCGGACACCGACTGGTAGGTGGCCACGTTGATGCGCTCGATGCCGTAGCCGCGGTGGATCGGCGCCAGCACCGGCATCAGCTGCATGGTGGAGCAGTTGGGGTTGGCGATGATCCCGCGCGGGCGGTTGCGCGCCTGCTCCGGGTTGACCTCGCTGACCACCAGCGGCACGTCGTCGTCGTAGCGGAAGGTGGAGGAGTTGTCGATCACCACCGCGCCGGCGGCGGCGAACTTGGGCGCGTACGCCTTCGACACCGAACCGCCCGCCGAGAACAGCGCGATGTCCACCCCGGCCGGGTCGAAGGTGGCCAGGTCCTGCACCTGCACCTCGTCGTCGCCGAAGGCCACGTGGCCGCCGGCGGAGCGCTCGCTGGCCAGCGCCACCAGCTCGCCCACCGGGAACCGGCGCTCGGCCAGGATCGACAGCATCGCCTCGCCCACCGCGCCGGTCGCGCCGACCACGGCCACCTTGTATTGCCTGCTCATTCTGGATACTCCTGGAACTTCGTTGGAACCCGTAGGAGCGCACCGCAGGGGCGCGATCACGGTTTCGGCTGTCCTGTGAAAAGGGAAATCGGCGCAACAATCGCGCCCCTTGCGGTGCGCTCCTACGAATCAGGCGCGGCGCCCGGGACCCGCGGCCGCACCTCGCCCACGTCGCCGCACTGGGCGCGGTGGCGCAGCGCCTGGTCCATCAGCACCAGCGCCAGCATCGCCTCGCAGATCGGCGGCGCGCGCAGGCCCACGCAGGGGTCGTGGCGGCCGTTGGTGACGATGTCCACCACCTGGCCGTCCGCGTCCAGGCCCGCCACCGGCAGGCGCAGGCTGGAGGTGGGCTTGAACGCCACCGACACCGAGACCTGCTGCCCGGTGGAAATGCCGCCCAGGATGCCGCCGGCGTGGTTGGACAGGAAACCTTCGGGCGTCATCGGGTCGCGGTGCTCGCTGCCCTTCTGCGCCACCGCCGCGAATCCGTCGCCGATCTCCACGCCCTTGACCGCGTTGATCGACATCATCGCCGCCGCCAGCTCGCCGTCCAGCTTGCCGTAGACCGGCTCGCCCCAGCCCGGCGGCACCCCGTCGGCCACCGCCAGCACGCGCGCACCGACCGAATCGCCGGACTTGCGCAGCGCGTCCATGTACGCCTCGAGCTCCGGCACCTGCGCCGCGCACGGCCAGAAGAACGGATTGCCCTCCACCGCGTCCCAGTCGTGCGAGGTCGGCAGCACCTCGCCCACCTGCGCTACGCAGGCGCGCACGCGCACGCCGCGCTGGGCCAGCCATTTCTTCGCGATCACGGCCGCGGCCACCCGCATCGCGGTCTCGCGCGCGCTGCTGCGCCCGCCGCCGCGCGGGTCGCGCAGGCCGTACTTCTGCCAGTAGGTGTAGTCGGCGTGGCCGGGGCGGAACTGCGCGGCGATGGCGCCGTAGTCCTTGCTGCGGGCATCGGTGTTGCGGATCAGCAGCGCGATCGGCGTGCCGGTGGTGACGCCCTCGTACACGCCGGACAGGAGCTCCACCTCGTCCGCCTCGCGCCGCTGCGACACGTGGCGCGAATTGCCGGTGGCCCGCCGCTTCAGGTCGGCGACGAAATCCTCCGGCGCCACCGGAATGCCCGGCGGGCAGCCGTCGATGACGCAGCCGATGGCCGGCCCGTGCGATTCGCCGAACGTGGTGACGCGCAGCAGGTGGCCGAAGGTGTTCAACTCAGAACAGGTCGCCCGGCGGGCTGCGGCCCGCCTCGCGGGCGTCGGCCAGGGCGGCGATGCGGGCGTGGTGGGCCACCAGGTCGGCGCGCTCGGCCACGAAGATCCCCATCTGCCCCACCTTGAACTCCACCCACGCCAGCGGCAGGTCCGGCAGCAGGGCGACCAGCGCGCGCTCGGCCTCGCCCACCTCGCATACCAGCAGGCCGTCCTGCGACAGGTGCAGGGGGGCGTCCCGCATGATCCGCAGCGCCAGGTCCAGGCCGTCGTCGCCCGCGCGCAGGCCCAGTTCGGGCTCGTGCGCGTACTCGCGCGGCAGGGCGTCGGTCTCGTCGTTGGTGACGTAGGGCGGGTTGGTGACGATCAGGTCGTAGTGCTCGCCCTGCAGGCCGGCGAACAGGTCCGACTTCACGAAGCGCACGTTCTCCGCGTGCAGGCGCTTCTCGTTCTCGCGCGCCAGCGCCAGCGCGTCGTCGCTGATGTCCACGCCGTCCACGTGCCAGTCCGCGTTGTAGTGCGCCATCGCGATGGCGATGCAGCCAGAGCCCGTGCACAGGTCCAGCGCGCGGCGCACCTCGCGGTCGCCCAGCCAGGGCTGGAAGCCGGATTCGATCATCTCGGCGATCGGCGAGCGCGGCACCAGCGCGCGGCTGTCGGACTTGAAGCTCAGGCCCGCGAACCACGCCTCGCCGGTGAGGTAGCAGGCCGGGATGCGCTCCTCGATGCGGCGCAGGAACAGCCCCAGCACGTCTTCCTTCTCGGCCTCGGTGACGCGGGCGTTGCCGTAGGCCGGCGGCAGGTCGTGCGGCAGGTGCAGCGCGTGCAGGGTGAGCTGGGTGGCCTCGTCCAGCGCGTTGTCGAAGCTGTGGCCGAAGGTCAGGCCCGCCGCGTTGAACCGGCTGGCGCCGTAGCGGATCAGGTCGATGATGGTCTGCAGTTCCTGGGACATTGGCGGCCACGCGCTGACAAGGCGGGAAGTATAGCGGCGGCGCCCCGCTATCATGGCGCCCCGCCCCGCTTCCGGAACCGCCATGCCGCCACGCTCCCCACGCGCCCGCTGGACCGCCGTGCTGGCGGTGGCCGCGCTGGCCGGCGGGCTGGGCCTGTGGGCCGCGCAGCGCCTGCACGCGCCGGCGCCCGCGGCCGTGCCTGCCGCGCCCGTCGCCCCGGCCATCCGCGGCGCCACCTTGCTGCCCACCCCGCGCACGCTGCCCGCGTTCGAGCTGCAGCAATCGGACGGCACGCCGCTGACCAACGACGAGCTGCGCGGCCACTGGACCGTGGTGTTCCTGGGCTTCACCCACTGCCCGGACGTCTGTCCCACCACCCTGGCCCAGCTGGCCGCCGCGCAGAAGCGCTGGGCCGCCCTGCCCGCCGCCACCCGCCCGCGGGTGCTGTTCGTCTCCGCCGACCCGGAGCGCGACAGCCCCGCGCTGACCGGCGAGTACGCCCACGCCTTCCACCCCGACACCCTGGCCGCCACCGCGCCGCTGCCGCAACTGGAGGCGTTCGCGCAGTCGCTGTCGCTGGTCTTCATGAAGGCCCCGGGCCCCAGCGGCCGCGCCGACGACTACAGCATCGACCACAGCGCCGCGCTGGTGCTGCTGGACCCGCAGGCGCGCATGGCCGGGGTGGCGCAGCCGCCGTTCGACGTGCCCGCCCTGGCCGCCGGCCTGCAGGCCCGGACCGCGAGCGCCCCATGAGCCCCGTCACCGCCCTCACCTACGTCCTGCCGCACCGCCTGCTGTCCTCGCTGGCGCGGCGGCTGGCCTATTCCCGCCACCGCGGCCTGTCGCAGTGGCTGATCGGCGCGGTGACCCGCAGGTTCGGCGTGGACCTGTCCGAGGCGGCCGAAGCCGACCCCGCCGCCTACCCCAGCTTCAATGCCTTCTTCACCCGCGCGCTCAAGCCCGGCGCGCGCATCCCGGACCCGGACCCCCGCGCCCTGCTGATGCCGGCCGACGGCCACGTCAGCCAGTGCGGCGCGATCGTGGACGGCCGCATCTTCCAGGCCAAGGGCCAGGGCTTCACCGCCGCCGAACTGCTGGGCAGCGAGGCGGAC
>CAMLJA010000211.1 GCA_946480065.1 uncultured Thermomonas sp.
CTCGCCGATGCGGTTCAGCTGCGCCAGCAGCACCACCGGGCGGGTGGTGCCCTTGACCGTAAGGTCGCCGATGATGCGCAGCCGGCCCTCGCCCAGGTCCTCGACCCGGGTGCTGCGGAAGGTGATGGCGGGGAAATTGGCGGCGTCGAAGAAGTCCGCGCTGCGCAGGTGCTCGTCCAGCTTCGGCACGAAGCTGTCCAGGCCCGACAGCGGCAGGGTCACTTCCACCCGCGACTTCGACACGTCGTCGGCGTCGTACACCAGGGTGCCGTCGGCGGCCCCGAACTGGGCGGACGGATGCGAGAAGCCGAAGTGGCTCCAGCTGGCCAGCACGTTGGTGTGGGCCGGGTCCAGCCGGTAGGTCACGCCGGCGGCGAAGGTATTGGCGCTGGCGGCGGCCAGCGCGAGGGTCAGGAGCAGGCGCTTGAACATGGGGGAGGTTCCGATGCGGGAGAGGTCAGGCGATCCGGCAGGCTTCGTCGAAGCCCAGCCGCGGCGAGCGCGGGAAGATGCTGGCGGGGTCGCCGTGGCCCAGGTTGACCAGGATGTTGGAACGCACCGGGGTGCCGGCGAAGAACGCCGCGTCCACCTTGGCGTTGTCGAAGCCGGTCATCGGCCCGCAGTCCAGCCCCAGCGCGCGCGCGGCCAGGATCAGGTAGGCGGTCTGCAGCGCGCTGCTGCGCATCGCCACCCAGGCCAGGTTGGCCTCGTCGCGGTCTTCGAACCAGGCCTTGGCGTCGGTGTGCGGGAACAGCACCGGCAGCTTGTCGAAGAAGCGCATATCGTAGCCGACGATGGCCACCACCGGCGCCGCCAGGGTCTTGGCGCGGTTGCCCTCGGACAGGGCCGGGCCCAGCTTGGCCTTGGCCTCGGCGGACTTCACGAACACGATCCGCGCCGGGGTGGTGTTGGCCTCGGTGGGGCCGAACTTCATCAGGTCGTAGAGCCTGCGCAGGGTCTCGTCGGACACCTCGCCGCTGAAGGCGTTGTAGGTGCGGGCGGTCCGGAACAGCTGGTCCAGGGCCGGGTCGGTCAGCGGGTGGGTCATGCGTGCCTCGTGCGTTGCGATGCGTGGAAGCCCACAGTGTAGAGTTCCGCGGGTGAAGCCAAAGGCCTGCGACCGGAACGGATCCACCCCATCCGCGCAACGACGCGGGGCACGCGCGCCGTGAGGCGCGCGCTGGCCCTGCACGACGGCCGCGCCGGCAACGCGCGCCAGGCGCTGGCATTGGCCGATGCGCTGGCGCCGGGCGCGGTGGACGAACGCCGGCTGCAGCCGGGTCCGCTTGCGCGCCTGCTGGCGCCGCGCGCGTGGCCGCGGGCCGACGGCGCCTTCGGCCAGGATTTCCGAGACGATTGCGAGCGACCGCCGGCGCTGGTCGTGGGCTGCGGCCGCCAAGCCGCGCTGGCCACGCGCCTGCTGCGCCGCCGCGGCAGCCGCGCGGTGCAGGTGCTCGACCCGCGGCTCGACCCGCGGCACTGGGACGTGGTGGTGGTGCCCGCGCACGACGCGCTGCGCGGCGACAACGTGGTGACGCTGCAGGGCAGCCTGCATCCGGTGGACGACCTGTGGCTGGCGCGCGCGCGCGCGGCCGCGCCGGCGCTGGCCGCGCTGCCGGGGCCGCGCACCCTGCTGCTGGCCGGCGGCCCGACCCGCCACGCCGCCCTGGACGACGCGGCATTCGATGCCCTGCTGCGGCAGCTGGCCGCGCACGCGCGCGCCGAGGGCGGCAGCCTGTGCGCGGTCGCCTCGCGGCGCACGCCCGCGCGCTGGCGCGAGGCACTGGCGGCGGTCGATGCCGGCCTGCCCGGGCTGCGCTGGCGCGACGACCGCGACGGACCCAATCCCTACGCCGGGCTGCTGGCGCATGCCGACCGCATCGTGTGCACGCCGGACTCGGTGAACATGCTCAGCGAGGCCGCGGCCACCCTGGCCCCGGTGTTCGCCTGGGCGCCGGCGCGCCTGCACGGGCGGCCGGCGCGCTTCCTGGAGGCGCTGCTGGCCGGCGGGCGCGTGCGCGCGCTGGACGACGCTCTGGCGGCGTATCCGCTCGAGCCGCTGCGGGAGACCGCGCGGGTGGCGGCGGAAGTCCGTCGTCGGCTGGGCTCAGTCGCCGCCTGACGGGTCGAAGCGCAGGCCCTGCGCGGCGATGGCCTGCCGGATGGCATCGCGCGCGCGTTCGATCTCCGGCGTGCGCGGCACCCGCCGCGGCCGCCGGTCCAGGGTGCAGCGCAGGCCCGCGTCCAGCAGGCAGGCGTGCGCCGCGCACAGCGCCGCGTGCGCCGCTTTTGCCACGCTGCCGGCCGCCAGCGCCGCGTCCAGCAGCGCCGGGGTGGCGCGCGGCGACAGCAGATCCGGCCGGGCGCCGGCATCGCGCAGCAGCAGGAACTGCAGCAGGAACTCCAGGTCCACCAGCCCGCCCTCGCCCTGCTTGATGTCGAACAGGCCGGCGTCGCTGCGGTCCAGCTCGGCGCGCATGCGCTGGCGCATCGCCGAGACGTCGTTGGCCAGCGCCGCCGGATCGCGCGGGCGTGCCAGCACCGCGGCGCGCACCTGGTCGAACGCCGCCACCAGGCCGGGGTCGCCGGCCACGCCGCGGGCGCGCGCCAGCGCCTGGTGTTCCCAGGTCCAGGCGCGCTCGCGCTGGTACTCGGCGAAGCTGGCCAGGCTGGACACCAGCAGGCCGCCGGCGCCGTCCGGCCGCAGCCGCACGTCGACCTCGAACAGCCGGCCGGCGCCGGTGCCGGTGCCCAGCAGCGCCACCAGCTTCTGCCCCAGCCGCGCCGACCAGCGCGCCGCGTCCAGCGGCCGCGCGCCATCCGACATGGCGTCGGCCGGCGCGTCGTACAGGAACACCAGGTCCAGGTCCGAGCCGAAGCCCAGCTCCTCGCCGCCCAGGCTGCCGTAGCCGAGCACCGCGAAGCGCGCGCCGGGCAGCGGGCCGTGCGCGGCCTCCAGCTCGGCGCGGCCCACCTGCAGCACCGCCTCCACCACCGCGTCGGCCAGCCACGCCAGCCGGCGCGCGCAGTCGCCGGCGTCGCAGCGGCCGTCCAGCAGCGCCAGCGCCAGCCGGAAGCTGAGCGCGTGGCGGACTTCGTTGAGCGCGTGCAGCGAGGCCTCCACGTCACCGCCGCGCAGGCTGGCCAGGCAGTCGGCGCGCATCGCCGTGCGCGTGGGCAGGTCGCCGCCGATGCGCACGTCCAGCAGCTCGTCCAGCAGCAGCGGATGCGCGGCCAGGCGCTCGCCCAGCAGCGCGCTGCGCGCCAGCGCGTCCACCAGCCGGCGCAGCGCGGCCGGCTGTTCGTCGAGCAGGGCGAGGTAGCTGGCGCGCTTGAGCAGGTTGTGCAGCAGCGGCAGCAGGCGGCGCAGCACCGCGTCCGGCCGGGCCGACGCGGCGGCCGCCTGCAGCAGCGCCGGCAGCACCCGGTCGAGGCGCGCGCGGGTGGCGTCCGACAGGTCGCGCACGCCGGGCGCGCGGGCGAAGTCGCGCAGGCTGGCGTGCAGTTCGGCCGCGCCCTCGAAGCCGGCGTCGTCCAGCGCGGCCGCGTCCGCGGCGTCGGGCAGCGCGCGCCAGTAGCGCGCCAGGTCGCCGTCGCCGCGCGCCGGCCGCCGCGGCGCCAGCAGGCTGGCGAACTCGGCCGCCACCTGCGCGCGCCACTGCGCCAGTTCGTCGGCCAGCGCCGGCCAGCCGTCGCGGCCCATGCCCAGGGCGATCCGCTCGCGCGCCTCGACCGCGGCCGGCAGCGCGTGCACCTGGGCGTCGCCCAGCATCTGCAGGCGGTTCTCCAGCAGGCGCAGGAAGCGGTCCTCGAGCGAGGACGGGACGCCGTCAACGACCTGGCGCTCGTAAAACTCCTTCAGAGTGATCGGGAAGGCAACCATCGGTTCGATGCTCGCGACCAGACCCGAGTCGTAGATCACGAAGGCCGCTGGTGAAGCGTCCGCTCGCACCCAGAGTTCGTCGATCGTCTCGTCGTTGTCCTTCGCGGTCTCTGGAAGATTGAGATCGAACGGGAGAGCATCGGCGGCGTCTGACGTA
>CAMLJA010000212.1 GCA_946480065.1 uncultured Thermomonas sp.
TCGCGCTGGCCATCGAGATGGGCTGCGAGGTGCACGACATCGGCCACACCATCCACCCGCACCCCACGCTGGGCGAATCGGTGGGCATGGCGGCCGAGGTCTACGACGGCAGCATCACCGACCTCTACCTGCCGAAGAAGCGCTGAGCGCACAGGAAGAGCCCCGGCCGGGGAAGGGCCGGGGCTCCGGGGCGCCCACCGGGAGCCGACGAGGAAGGGCGGGCGCAACGAGTGGGACCGCGCCCGCCGCGGAAAGTTTCCCCGGCAGGGGCGATCCGATGGCGGTTGCCGGGGAATTTTCACGCCTGCTATACTTTTGCGGCTCCGCAGGACGGTTTTCGAACGCCGTCCCGCGGCCATGTTCCGGAGCCGGGGTTTTCCGCGTGCTGAATTCCGCTGCCGCGGGCTGGCGGCTGGCGCTGCGGGTGGTGGCCTACCAGGCCATCGCCACGCTGGCGACGGCGGCGGCCTGCCTCACGCTCGGCCCGGCCGCCGCGCTGGCGGCGCTGGTCGGCGGCGGGGCGATGGCGCTGGGCAGCCTGCTCGCGGCCTGGGGCGCCTTCGGTGGCGCCGTGGCCGGGGCCGGCGCCGCGCTGGGGCGCCTGCTCCTGGGCACGGCGCTCAAATGGCTGGTGGTGGCCCTGGGCCTCTACCTGGCGATGGCGGTATGGCGGTTGCCGGCGGTGCCGGCGCTGGCCGGTGCGGCGATGGCCGCGGCGGCCATGCTGTTTTCCACGACATTCGCGGCAGCGAAGCACGGTACGAGGACGAACGCGTGATCCTGGAAGGTAAGGTGCTGGAACCCAGCGGTGGCGAACCCGGCGGCGGCCTGACCGGCTACATCGTCCACCACCTGACGCACAACACCAAGCAGTTCGGCCTGGGCACGATCCACTTCGACTCGTGGATCATCGCGCTGGGGCTTGGGCTGCTGTCGTGCCTGCTGCTGTGGTCGCAGGCCCGCAAGGCCACCTCGGGCGTGCCCTCCAAGGCGCAGGCCTTCGTCGAGCTGGTGGTCGAGTTCGTCGATTCGCAGGTGAAGGACACCTTCCACGGCGACCGCCGCTTCATCGCCCCGCTGGCGCTGACCATCTTCGTCTGGGTGGTCTTCATGAACACCATGGACCTGCTGCCGCTGGACCTGCCGAGCGCCGCGATCACCGCGGTGGCCGGCGAGGAAGCCGCGCACCACACCTACCTGCGCATGGTCCCCACGGCCGACGTGAACACCACCTTCGCGCTGTCGGTGACGGTGTTCCTGCTGATCATCTTCTACTCGATCAAGGCCAAGGGCGGCTGGGGCTTCACCAAGGAGCTGTTCACCGCGCCGTTCCACGCGCACGGGACGGTGGCCAAGGTCGTGCTGGCGGTGCCGAACCTGTTCCTGAACCTGGTCGAATACCTGTCCAAGCCGGTCAGCCTGGGCATGCGGTTGTTCGGCAACATGTACGCGGGCGAGCTGGTGTTCATGCTCATCGCCGGCCTGTTCATGTCCTGGGCCACCTTCCTCCCGGGCGTGGTGTTCAATTCGGTGTGGGCGATCTTCCACATCCTGATCATCCTGCTGCAGGCCTTCATCTTCATGGTGCTGACCGTCGTCTACCTGGCGATGGCCCACGAGCACCACTGATCCGCGCTCCACCTCCATCCGTTCCACCACTTCCAACAGCTAGTACCGAAACCGGAGATCCACCATGGAATTCATCGCCAACGTCCAGGCTTTCACCGCCGTCGCCATCGGCATCATCGTCGGCCTGGGTGCGCTGGGCGCAGCCCTCGGCATCGGCGTCATGGGCAGCAAGTTCCTCGAGTCGGCCGCCCGCCAGCCGGAGCTGGTCCCGATGCTGCAGGGCCGCATGTTCCTGCTCGCCGGCCTGATCGACGCGGCGTTCCTGATCGGCGTGGGCGTGGCGATGATGTTCGCGTTCGCGAACCCGCTGCTGGCCGCCGTCCAGGCCGCCACCGGCGCCTGATCGCGTCACGCGGGACGACGCGCGCGGCCAGGCCGCGCGCGTCGCAGCAGCGACGCCCGGCCCCGCCGCGGCGTCGCCCGAAAGGCACGTCTGACACGCGATACGCAAGGTAAGACATGAACCCGTCACTGATGACATTCCTCGGCCAGATGATCTCGTTCGCGATCCTCATCTGGTTCACCGTCAAGTTCATCTGGCCGCCGCTGATGCAGGCGATCGAGGAGCGGCAGCAGAAGATCGCCGCCGGCCTGGCCGCCGCCGACAACGCCCAGAAGGACCTGGCGCAGGCGCACGACAAGGTCGCCGAGGAGCTGAAGGCGGCGCGCGCGAAGGCCAACGAGATCATCGAGCAGGCCCACCAGCGCGCCAACCAGCTGGTCGACGCCGCCAAGGCCGACGCGATCGCCGAGGGGCAGCGCCAGAAGGCGCTGGCCGATGCCGAGATCGAGGCCGCCGCCAACCGCGCCAAGGAAGACCTGCGCAAGCAGGTGTCCGCGCTCGCGGTCAGCGGCGCCGAGAAGCTGCTCAAGCGCGAGATCAACGCCGACGACCAGAAGGCGCTGATCGACGAGCTGGCCGCGCAGCTCTGAGGACCCCACGATGAGCCAGGCCCTGACCCTCGCCCGCCCGTATGCCCGCGCCGCGTTCGCGCTGGCCCGCGACGCCGGCACCCTGCCGGCGTGGTCCGACGCGCTCGCGCTCGCCGCGCGGGTGGCCGCCGACCCGCGCGTCTCCGCGCTGCTGGGCAACCCGAAGCTGACCCGGGCCGACACCGTCGCCCTGCTGGCCCCGGAGGGCGCGGGCGAGACGTTCGCCAATTTCCTGGGCCTGCTGTTCGAGAACCGCCGGCTGCCGCTGCTGCCGGAGATCGCCGGCCTGTACGACGGCCTGCGGTCCGAGGCCGAGCGCGTGGTCAAGGCACGGGTCACCTCGGCGGCGGCGCTGCCGGCCGCGGAGCTGGAGACGATCAAGGCCGCCTTGCGCCGGCGCTTCGGCCGCGACGTCGAGCTGGAGACCGCGGTCGACGCCGGCCTGATCGGCGGCGCGGTGATCGACGCCGGCGACGTCGTCATCGACGGCTCGCTGAAGGGCAAGCTGGGCCGGCTCCAGGCCGCGCTGTCGCACTAACCCACCAGAACACTTTTCGCATCCGGCCGGCGGCGACGCCGGCACCAAGGAAACCAAGATGGCCACTTCCACGCTCAACCCGTCCGAAATCAGCGAACTGATCAAGACCCGCATCGAGAAGGTCAAGCTCGCCGCCGAGGCCCGCAACGAAGGCACCGTGACGTCGGTGTCCGACGGCATCGTGCGCATCCACGGCCTGGCCGACGTGATGCAGGGCGAGATGATCGAGCTGCCCGGCAACACCTACGCCCTGGCGCTGAACCTGGAGCGCGACTCGGTGGGCGCGGTGGTGCTGGGCGACTACGAGCACCTGCGCGAGGGCGACGTGGCCAAGACCACCGGGCAGATCCTGTCGGTGCCGACCGGCCCCGAGCTGCTGGGCCGCGTGGTCAACGCGCTGGGCGAGCCGATCGACGGCAAGGGCCCGATCGACGCCAAGGCCAGCTCGCCGGTGGAGACCATCGCCCCGGGCGTGATCTGGCGCAAGTCGGTGAGCCAGCCGGTGCAGACCGGCTACAAGTCGGTGGACAGCATGATCCCGATCGGCCGCGGCCAGCGCGAGCTGATCATCGGCGACCGCCAGACCGGCAAGACCGCGCTGGCGATCGACGCGATCATCAACCAGAAGCAGTCGGGCATCCGCTGCATCTACGTGGCGATCGGCCAGAAGAACTCGACCATCGCCAACATCGTGCGCAAGCTCGAGGAACACGGCGCGATGGGCTACACCACCGTGGTCGCCGCCTCGGCCTCCGAGTCGGCCGCGATGCAGTACATCAGCGCCTACGCTGGCTGCGCGATGGGCGAGTACTTCCGCGACCGCGGCGAGGACGCGCTGATCATCTATGACGACCTGTCCAAGCAGGCCGTCGCCTACCGCCAGATCTCGCTGCTGCTGCGCCGCCCGCCGGGCCGCGAAGCCTACC
>CAMLJA010000213.1 GCA_946480065.1 uncultured Thermomonas sp.
CACCGCGCGCAGCGGCAGCCGCAGCCCCGCCAGGTCGTCCGCGACCGGCGCCGCGTCCCGGGCCAGCGCCAGCAGCGCCCGCCCGGTGGCGCTCTGGCGACGGTCGCCGCTGCGTTCGCCCAGCAGCCGCCGCGGCCCGTGCTCGGCGTCCAGGCGGTAGCGGGCGGCGGGGTCGATCGGCGCGCCGTCCCCGTCGACCTCCCACTCGAAACCCACCCCCAGCGCCTCCAGCAGGTCGCGCTCGAAGCGCCGCAGCGTCCACGCCAGCGGTTCGGCGCCCGCCAGCCGCGCGCGCACGGCCGCGTAGGCGGCGTAGAGCTCGGGCTGCGGCGCCAGCCGGGGCGCCAGCCGCAGGCACAGTTCGTTGACGTAGAACGCGGCCAGCGCGGCGTCGCCGCGCAGGACCGGCGCGGCGTCCACCGCCTCGGCCGCGGCCAGCTGCGCCAGCTCGCCCCTCTGCACGGCATCGAAGCGGATCGCCTGCAGCGGCTGCAGCGCGGCCCGCAGCGCGTGCCGCTTCGCCCCCTGCACGCCGCGCGCCACCAGCCCCACGCGGCCGTGCGCCGCGCTCAGCACCTCCACCAGCAGGCTGGTTTCGCGCCAGGCGCGCGCGTGCAGGACGAAGGCGGGTTCGGCGGCGAAGCGCATGCCGCATTGTAGGAGCGCACCGGCGGGGCGCGATGCTTCTGGCGTGATCCGCGGAAAACGATCGCGCCCGTTGCGTAGGCGCCTACGACAAAGCGCGGCGGCTAGTCGTGGTAGCCCAGCGCGCGCAGGGCCGCTTCGTCGTCGCTCCAGCCCTCGCGCACGCGCACCCAGGTCTGCAGGAAGACCTTGGCGTCGAACAGGCGTTCCATCTGCTCGCGGGCGTGCTTGCCGATGTCGCGCAGGCGCTCGCCGCCCTTGCCGATGACGATGGCCTTCTGGCCCTCGCGCTCGACCCAGATCACCGCGTCGATGCGGTACATCACCCCGGCCCTGGGCGAGGGCTCCTCCTCGAACCGCTCCACTTCCACCGTGGTGGCATACGGCAGCTCCTCGCCCAGCCGGCGCATCAACTGCTCGCGCACCAGCTCGCCGGCCAGGAAGCGCTGGCTCTTGTCGGTGATCTCGTCCTCGCCGAAGGCGGGCGCGCCCTCCGGCACCAGCCCCAGCAGGCTGGCGACCAGCGGCTCCAGCCCGCTGCGCTTGAGCGCGGACAGCGGGTGCACGGCGGCGAACTCGCGGCCTTCCGTCACCTTGGCGATGAACGGCAGCAGCGCGGTCTTGTCCTTGAACTTGTCGACCTGGTTGACCACCAGCACCACCGGCAGGCCGGCATCGCGCAGGGCGTCGAAGGCCAGGCCGTCCTCGTGGTCCCAGCGCCCGGCCTCGATCACCAGCAGCGCCGCGTCCACGCCCTCCAGCGCGCCGCGCGCGGCCCGGTTCATCATCCGGTTCATGGCCTTGCCGGACCGCCGGCCCTGCTCGCCGTGGATGCCGGGCGTGTCCACCAGCTGCAGCTGCCCGCCCGGGAAGGTGGCGATGCCGAGCAGCCGGTGGCGCGTGGTCTGCGGGCGGTTGGAGGTGATGCTCACCTTGGCGCCCACCAGGGCGTTGACCAGGGTGGACTTGCCCACGTTGGGGCGACCGATCACGGCGATGGCGCCGCTGCGTTGGGGTTGCGGGTTCATGCGCCGAGTTCCGTCAATGCGGCTTCCGCCGCCTGTTGTTCCGCGGCGCGACGGGAGCCGCCCTCGCCCTCCGTGCGCACGCGGGGCTCCGCCAGCTCGCAGCTGGCGCGGAACACGCGCGCGTGGTCCTCGCCGCCCTCCTCCAGCACCGCGTAGACCGGCAGCGGGCGGCCGCGCGCCTGCAGCCATTCCTGCAGCCGCGTCTTGGCGTCCTTTCCGATCCGGTTGGGCGGCGGCAGCGCCTCGATCAGCGCGGCGAACCAGGGCATCACCACCCGCCGGCAGGCCTCGAAGTCGCTGTCCAGGTAGATCGCGGCCACCATCGCCTCCAGCGCGTCGGCCAGGATCGAGTCGCGCCGGTGGCCGCCGGTCTTGAGCTCGCCGGGGCCCAGCACCAGCCGGTCGCCCAGCCGCAACTCACGGGCGATGCCGGCCAGCGCGGACTCGCGCACCAGCTCGGCGCGGGCGCGGGTCAGCGCGCCCTCGTCGGCCGACGGCCAGCGCCGGTACAGCGCCTCGGCGACGAACTGGTTGACCAGCGCGTCGCCGAGGAATTCCAGCCGTTCGTTGTGCGGCCCGGCGGCGCTGCGATGCGTCAGCGCCTGCGCGAGCAGCGCGGGGTCCGAGAACGCATGGCCGGAAAACGACCGATGCGCGGGTTCACTGCGCGGCGGCACCGCGCGCCAGGATCTGTTCCGCGTGGAACTTGCCGACCACGTCGAGGTTGGCGATCAGCTGCTCCCGGCGCTCGTAGTCGACCACCAGCTTGTAGCCGCTGTCGGTGGTCTCCATCTTCAGGGCGTCCGTCTTCACGTTGTTGGCGTAGCTCATGTAGAGCCGCTTGAACAACAGGTCGCGGATCTTCTCCTTGGATGCGTTGGCGATGCCCGGCTCGCTCGCCAGGCTGGCCAGCGACTTCTTCACCGAATAGAACTCCGTGTACATCGGCACCACCTTCATGCCGCAGTAGACGAAGAAGATCGCCACCGCGAGCACGATCACGAAACCGATGAACGTCATACCGCCCTGCTTGCGCTTCATGTCTGCTCCCCTCGTGGCCCTTGCGTCTTAAGGAATACGGGTACCGATCCTCGAAACGTCCACCCAGTGATCGGCGCTCTTGTCGAAGTTCATCCACACCATGAAGGCCTTGCCGCGCAGGTTGGCCTCCGGCAGGAACCCCCAGAACCGGCTGTCCTCGCTGTTGTCGCGATTGTCGCCCATGACGAAATAATGCCCGGGCGGGACGATCCAGTCACCTTCCCCCTGGCCCTGCGGCAGGAACGGCACGTCGTCGCGCCGCAGCACGTAGTGCGGACGGCCCGGCAGGCCCTCGGTCAGCTCGGTCGCGCCGGTGGCGTCCATCCCCTTCCCGGCCCCGATGTAGCGGCCCTCCAGCCGGTACGGTACCGGCTGCCCGTTCAGGGTGAGCTCGTGGTCGTGGTAGCCGATGCGGTCGCCGGGCAGGCCGATCACCCGCTTGATCCAGTCCTCGCGCGGGTGGTGCGGCGGCCGGAACACCACCACGTCGCCGCGCTCGGGCTCGCCCAGGTCCAGGAACTTGTGGTTGGTGATCGGCCAGCGCAGGCCGTAGGCGAACTTGTTGACCAGGATGAAGTCCCCGATCAGCAGGGTGGGCATCATCGAGCTGGAGGGGATCCGGAACGGCTCGGCCACGAAGCTGCGCAGCCCCAGCACCAGCGCCAGGATCGGGAAGAAGGCCTTGGAGTAGTCGACCAGGACCGGCTCCCGCGCCTCGTCCAGCAGCCCGTCCGCCGCGGCGCGGCGCTTGGCCAGGAACAGCCGGTCCACCAGCCAGACCAGGCCGGTGAACGCGGTCAGCGCGACCAGGATCGTCTCGAACCACACCATCATGCGTTGCCCTCCGGTTGCATTCCGGCGGGCGCACGCTGCGCCCGCCCCGCGCCGCGCGCGTTACTTGCCGTCGACCTGCAGCACGGCGAGGAAGGCCTCCTGCGGGATCTCCACCCGCCCGACCTGCTTCATCCGCTTCTTGCCTTCCTTCTGCTTCTCCAGCAGCTTCTTCTTGCGCGTGGCGTCGCCGCCGTAGCACTTGGCCAGCACGTTCTTGCGCAGCGCCTTGACCGTGGTGCGGGCGATGATCTGCGCGCCGATCGCGGCCTGGATGGCCACGTCGAACATCTGCCGCGGGATCAGGTCCTTCATCTTCTCGGTCAGTTCGCGCCCGCGCCGGTCGGCGTGGCTGCGGTGGACGATGATCGACAGCGCGTCCACCTTGTCGCCGTTGATCAGGGTGTCGACGCGCACGAACGGGCCGGCCTCGAAGCGCAGGAAGTGGTAGTCCAGCGAGGCGT
>CAMLJA010000214.1 GCA_946480065.1 uncultured Thermomonas sp.
GCGGCATTTCGAGCCGCGCAGCGATGGCCCGGCCGCCTCGCCCCCGGGAGCGCCCCACGCAGTTGCACCATCCCGTGCGGCGACCGTCCCGAGAATCGCCCGCGTCGAACGCTCCTCCTCAGCCGCAGCCGTCGCAGCCGCCGCAGTCCTTGCCGCCGCCCCGCCCCGGCGGCGCGACCCGGCGCCCCAGCGCGCGCATCCAGCCCGGCCGGCCCTCGCGCAGCAGCCGCAGCGCCACCGCCACGCGCAGCGCGCGGGTGGCGTTCGGGAACTGCTTGCGCATCACCACCACGGCGCTGGCCAGCACCGCCAGGGCGACGACGAGGTACTGCAGGGCGAGCGACGGCGTCATGGCGGCCTCAGCCCGCGCCCAGCGCCAGCGCGATGCGGTAGGTCAGCAGCGACGCCAGGTAGGCCAGCGCGAACAGGTAGCCGGCGGCGAACGCGGTCTGCTTCCACGAATGCGTCTCGCGGCGGATCGTGGCCAGCGTGGACACGCACTGCGGCGCATAGATGAACCAGACCAGCAGCGACAGCGCCGTGGCCAGCGACCACTGGCCCTGGATGATCGGCGCCAGCGCCTGCGCCGCGGCATCGTCCCCGCTCGCCGACAGCGCGTACACCGTGGCCAGCGAGGACACCACCACCTCGCGCGCGGCCATGCCCGGGATCAGCGCGATGCAGATCTGCCAGTTGAAGCCGATCGGCGCGAACACCGCGGTCATCGCCTGGCCGATGCGGCCGGCGAAGCTGTAGTTGATGGCCGGACCGGCGGCGCCGTCGGGCGCGCCCGGGAAGCTCAGCAGGAACCACAGCAGGATGGTCAGCGCCAGGATGATGCCGCCCACCCGCTTGAGGAAGATCACCGCCCGCTCCCACAGGCCGATCGCCAGGTCGCGCAGCTGCGGCACCCGGTAGGACGGAAGCTCCAGCAGCAGCGGGTGCTCGCCCTTGTCGCGCCGCCACTTCTTCATCACCCACGCCACCGCCAGCGCGCTGGCGATGCCCGCCGCGTACAGCGCGAACAGCACCAGGCCCTGCAGGTTGAACCAGCCCACGCGCCGCGCCGGGATGAAGGCGCCGATCAGCAGCGCGTACACCGGCAGCCGCGCCGAGCAGGTCATCAGCGGCGCCACCAGGATGGTGGCGATGCGGTCGCGCGGGTCCTGGATGGAGCGGGTGGACATGATCCCGGGCACCGCGCAGGCGAAGCTGGACAGCAGCGGGATGAAGCTGCGGCCCGACAGGCCCGCGGCCGACATGGTGCGGTCGAGCAGGAACGCCGCGCGCGGCAGGTAGCCGGATTCCTCCAGCGCCAGGATGAACAGGAACAGCACCAGGATCTGCGGCAGGAACACCACCACCCCGCCGGTGCCCGCGATCACGCCGTCCACCAGCAGGCTGCTGAGGGGCCCGGCCGGCAGCGCATCGGCCACGGCCGCGCCCAGCCAGGCGAACGCGGCGTCGATGCCGTCGATCATGGGCGTGGACCACGCGTAGACCGCCTGGAAGATCAGGAACATCACCACCGCCAGCGCCACCAGCCCGAACACCGGGTGCAGCAGCCAGCGGTCCAGCGCGTCGTCGATGGCCGCGGTGCGGCGCGGCATCGCCACCGTGGCGGCCAGCAGCCGGCGCACCTCCGCGTGCGGGTCGGCATCCGCGGGCAGCCGCGCCTGCGGCGGCTGCGCGCCGGTGCCCATGGCCTCCAGCTGCGCCACCAGCGCCTGGGCGCCGTCGCGGCGGACCGCCACGGTTTCCACCACCGCCACGCCCAGTTCACGGCGCAGCGCGTCCACGTCGATCGCGATGCCGCGGCGGCGCGCGGCGTCCACCATGTTCAGCGCCACCAGCATCGGCCGGCCCAGCTCGCGCAGCTCCAGCACGAAGCGCAGGTGCAGGCGCAGGTTGGTGGCGTCCACCACGCAGACCAGCACGTCGGGCGCGGGCTCGCCCGGGTAGAAGCCGCGCACCAGGTCGCGGGTGACGGCCTCGTCGAGGCTGGCGGCATTGAGGCTGTAGGCGCCCGGCAGGTCCAGCACCGCGTAGTGGCGGCCCGAGGGTGCGACCAGTCGCCCCTCCTTGCGCTCCACCGTCACGCCGGCGTAGTTGGCCACCTTCTGGCGGCTGCCGGTCAGCAGGTTGAACAGCGCGGTCTTGCCGCAGTTCGGGTTGCCGACCAGCGCGATCCGCGGCAGCGCGGCCTCGGCGTTCATGCGCCCTGCCCCGGCGCCTGCAGGCGCACCCGCGCCGCCTCGACCTGGCGCAGCGCGAACCGGGTGAAGCCCACTTGCACCAGCAGCGGCTCGGCCCCCAGCGGACCGGCGGCCACGATCTCCACCTGTTCGCCTGCGACGAAGCCGAGTTCGCGCAGCCGCCGCGCCACCGCGTCGTTCGGCATCCGTTCGTCCACGCCTTCGACGATGGCCGGCGTGCGCCGGGCGAGCTGGTTGAGGGTCACGACGAAAGCCAAATGGGAATTGTTCGCATTCTATCACCGCCACGGGTCCGCGGACGCGCCGGCTATCATGGGCCGTTCATCCCGGAGGTCCGATGTCCCAAGCCCTGCTCCTGCGCCAGGACGGCCCGGTCGCGCGCCTGCGCCTGGCACGCCCGGACGTGCACAACGCCTTCGACGCCGGCCTCATCGCCGGCCTGACCGACGCCCTGCAGTCCGTGGCCGCCGATGCCTCGGTGCGGCTGCTGGTGCTGGAAGCCGAGGGCGCCTCGTTCTCCGCCGGCGCCGACCTCCACTGGATGCGCGGCATGGCCGCCGCCAGCGAGGCCGAAAACCGCGAGGACAGCCTCGCCCTCGCCCGCCTGATGCGCACGCTGGACGAGCTGCCGAAGCCGACCATCGCCCGCGTGCAGGGCGCGGCGTTCGGCGGCGGCGTCGGGCTGGTGGCCTGCTGCGACATCGCCATCGGCGTGCCGGAGGCGAAGTTCGGCCTGACCGAAAGCAAGCTGGGCCTGCTGCCGGCGGTGATTTCGCCCTACGTCATCGCCGCCATCGGCAGCCGCAATGCGCGGCGTTACTTTGCCACCGCGGAAATCTTCGATGCCGCCGAGGCCCTGCGCATCGGCCTGTTGCACCAGGTCGTCGACACCGACGCGCTGGACGCGGCCGTGCAGCGCCAGGTCGACCTGCTGCTCAAAGCCGGCCCGGTCGCGTCCGCCACCGCCAAGCAGCTGGTGCGCGCCGTCTGCGCGCACGCCGACGGCGCCAGGCACGACGCCGACAACGCCGCCCTGATCGCCCGCCTGCGCGTGTCCCCGGAGGGCCAGGAAGGCTTGTCCGCCTTCCTCGACAAGCGCAAGCCCCATTGGATCGACGCCTGATGTTCGACACCCTGCTCATCGCCAACCGCGGCGAAATCGCCTGCCGCGTGATCCGCACCGCGCGCAAGCTCGGCATCCGCACCATCGCGGTGTTCTCCGAGGCCGACGCCGACGCCCAGCACGTGCGGCTGGCCGACGAGGCGCACTGCATCGGCGGGCCGCGCCCGCAGGACAGCTACCTGCGCGGCGACGCCATCCTCGAGGTGGCGAGGAAGACCGGCGCGCAGGCGATCCATCCCGGCTACGGCTTCCTGTCCGAGAACGCCGACTTCGCCGACGCGGTGCAGGCCGCGGGGCTGGTTTTCGTGGGTCCATCCGGTGCCTCGATGCGCAAGATGGGCAGCAAGGCCGGCGCCAAGGATCTGATGGCCGCCGCGGGCGTGCCGGTGGTGCCCGGCTATACCGGCGAGGACCAGTCGCCCGAGCTTCTGCAGCGCGAAGCCGACCGCATCGGCTACCCGCTGATGATCAAGGCCGCGCACGGCGGCGGCGGCAAGGGCATGCGCATCGTGCGCGCCGCCGGCGAATTCCCCACCCACCTCGAAAGCTGCCAGCGCGAGGCGAAGAACGCCTTCGGCCGCGACCGCGTGCTGCTGGAGCGCTACATCGAGCATCCGCGCCACATCGAGATCCAGGTGTTCGGCGATGCCCACGGCGGCGC
>CAMLJA010000215.1 GCA_946480065.1 uncultured Thermomonas sp.
GATCAGAGTGAGTGACTGGAGTTCAGACGTGTGCTCTTCCGATCTCAGCGGTGCGTTCGGCGGCGACGTGGCCAACGACGGCCGCTTCCTGGGCGGCGCCAGCAGCCCGGCCAGCATCGCCGGCGACTACCGGCAGTCGGCCACCGGCAACCTGGGCGTCTGGCTGGGCAGCGCGCTGCGCGTGGCCGGCCAGGCCGCGCTGGACGGGCAGGTCTCGATCCTGGGCGTGCGCGGCGGCTACACCACCCAGACGCGCGAGACCCTGCTGGACGCCAACGGCGGCGTGACCGGCACGTTCTCCAGCCTGCAGGCCGCGCCCAACGTGTTCCTGATCGCGTCGCTGGCCTACGACCCGGACAGCGTGTTCCTGGACATCAGCCGCATCGACGTGTCCAAGGCGGTCGCCGGGCTGGGGCTGTCGGAACTGACCCAGGGCTCGGCGCAGCGGGTGGAAGCGGCGATGCAGCAGATCGACGGCCAGCTGGCCGGCACCGCGCCGGCCGCAGCGGACGCGGCCTTCATCGAGGCCGCCGGCGCGCTGCAGCAGTCGGCCGGGATCGCGCAGGCCGACGCCGCGCTGCGCAGCCTGTCCGGCGAACTGCACGCGGCCTCGGTGGCGATGACCTTCGACGCCATCGACGGCGGCCGCCGCGCGCTGGACGGGCGGCTGGACGCGCTGGCCCGCGGTGGCGCGGCGGGCGGCTGGTACCGCGACCTGGCAGCGGGCGGCACCCTGGCGCGCGCGGGCTACGACGGCATCGGCACCGACGCCGCCGGGCAGCTCATCGGCAACGACTGGCGGCTGGGCGACAGCGCGGTGGTCGGTATTGCCCTGGACCGCCAGTTCCAGTCCAGCTGGCTGTCCGCGTTCGGCGACCGCAGCCGCGGCACCCAGCGCCAGCTGCAGCTGTACGCCGCCGCGTGGCGCGGCCCGTGGTACGGCCAGCTGCAGCTGGCCGGCGGCGGGTTCGACCGCCAGCTGCAGCGCAACCTGCTGCTGGGCGCGCGCCGCGACGCCGTGGGCACGCGGCTGTCCGGCCGCACCTGGGCCGCGTCCGCGGAACTGGGCCGCCGCTTCGAGCTGGCCGGCACCGCGCTGGTGCCGTACGCCGGCACCCAGGCGGTGCGGGTGGCGAACGACGGCTTCGACGAGGGCGGCAGCACCGGCTTCGGCCTGCGCGCGGAGGCCTGGGACGCGCACCGCTGGCAGGGCTTCGCGGGCCTGCGCGCCAGCCGCGGCTGGCGCGTGGGCGGCGTCGACCTGGCCGCCGATGCGCGCGCCGAGTGGCAGCGCACGCTGTCCTCGGGCGGCGCGCTGTTCCAGGCCAGCTTCGGCGGGCTGGAACAGTGGGCGCCGCTGGAGGGCATCGGGCTGGCGCGCGACACCCGCAGCGTCGGGCTGGGGCTGTCGGCCGAACTGCCGTCCGGCGCCCGCTTCCGCTTCGACCTGGACCGCCGCCGCAGCGACGTGGGCAGCGCCACCATGGCCACGCTGCAGGCGCAGCTGCGGTTCTGAGCCCGGCCGCGCGCCGGCTGCGAAAACGCCGCCCGGAGGCGGCGTTTTCGTTTCCGCGACGGGCCTGCGGCGGGTCAGCTGTTGCCGGCGAACAGCTCGCGGCCGATCAGCATCCGGCGGATCTCGTTGGTGCCGGCGCCGATGGCGTACAGCTTGGCGTCGCGCAGGATGCGGCCGGTCGGGTACTCGTTGATGTAGCCGTTGCCGCCCAGCGACTGGATCGCCTCCAGCGCCACCTGCACCGCCGCCTCGCTGGCGTGCAGCAGGCAGCTGGCGGCGTCGATGCGGCTCTTGTGGCCGGCGTCGTAGTCGCGCGCCACCTGGTAGGCGAACGCCCGGCTGGACTGCAGCGCGGTGTACATGTCGGCGATCTTGGCCTGCATGATGCCGAAGGTGCCGATGGGCTCGTCGAACTGCCGGCGCTCGCGCACGTAGGGCAGGGCGATGTCCAGCGCCGCCTGCATCAGCCCGATCGGGCCGCCGGCCAGTACCAGGCGCTCGGTGTTCAGGCCGCTCATCAGCACCTTCACGCCGCCGTTGACCTCGCCCAGCACGTTCTCCTGCGGGATCTCGCAGCCCTCGAACACCAGCTCGCAGGTGTTGCTGCCGCGCATGCCCAGCTTGTCCAGCTTCTGCGCGGTGGAAAACCCCTTCATGCCCTTCTCGATCAGGAACGCGGTCATGCACCTGCTGCCCGCCTCCCTGCCGGCGGTGCGCATGTAGACGATCAGCACGTCGGCCTCGGGGCCGTTGGTGATCCACATCTTGTTGCCGTTGGCCATCCACACGCCGTCGCGCAGCTCGGCGCGGCAGCTCATCGAACCCACCACGTCGGAACCGGCGCCGGGCTCGCTCATCGCCAGCGCGCCGACGTGCTCCCCGCTGCACAGCTTCGGCAGGTACTTCGCGCGCTGGGCGTCGCTGCCATTGGCGTACAGGTTGCTCACGCACAGGTTGGAGTGCGCGCCGTAGCTCAGGCCGACCGAGCCCGAGGCGCGGCTGATCTCCTCCATCGCCACCAGGTGCGCCAGGTAGCCCATGTCGCTGCCGCCGTATTCGCCCGGCACCGTGATCCCCAGCAGGCCCAGCTCGCCCAGCTTGGCCCACAGGTCCTGCGGGAAGGCATTCTCCTCGTCGATCGCCGCCGCGCGCGGCGCGATCTCGCTGTCGGCGAAGCGGCGCACCGCGTCGCGCAGCGCGTCGATCTCTTCACCAAGGGGGAATGGGCGCATGGCAAGGCTCTCGCAGTTCGATGGGGTGGGCTGCACCGGCCGCGGCGCATCCCGCCGGCGGCACCGCCGTGCTTACGGAAAACGCGGGGCCGCGGAGGCAGGCCGAATCCGCCCATTGTAAGCGCCCGCCCCACCGCACCGCCGCCGCCCCAACGAAAACGCCCGGCAAGCCGGGCGTTTCGAATGACATTCCACGATGCCAAGCCCCCCTTGAGTCAAGGGGGGCGCCGCGACAGCGGCGGGGGTTCTGGCAGCGACCCGTGGGGGCCCGAAGTTTGCGCAGCCAACTTTGGGATTGACCCGGGCGGGAGCCCGGGTCAATGCCCCCGGATGCGCCCCTGGAACCGCGGCGCGCCGCGGCCCATCGGCAGCTTCAGCTTGCCGATCTTGTCGATGCGCTCCTCGGCCAGGCGGTCGGCCGCCATGTAGGTGGGGATGCCGTCGCGGTCGGCGATCTCGTAGATGCGCGCCAGGTTGTGGTAGATCGTCCGCATCATGCGCATGGCGCGCTCGCGGTTGTAGCCGTCGATCTCCAGCGAGACGTTCATCACGCCGCCCGCGTTCACCGCGTAGTCCGGCGCGTACAGGATGCCGCGCTTGGCCACTTCGTCGCCGATGGCGTTGTTGGCCAGCTGGTTGTTGGCCGCGCCGCAGATGACCTTGGCCTTCAGGCGGGGCAGGGTCTGCTCGTTGACGGTGCCGCCCAGCGCGCACGGCGAGTACACGTCGGCCGGCACGTCGTAGATCTCGTCCAGGCCCACGGCCTCGGCGCCGAACTCGTCCACCGCGCGGGCCACCAGCTTCGGGTTGATGTCGGTCACGAAGATCTTGGCGCCGCGCTCCTTCAGCAGCTTCACGAACTCCATGCCCACGTGGCCCAGGCCCTGCACGGCGTAGGCGTACTTGCCCACTTCCTCGTCGCCGAACTTCTTGTTGAGGGTGGCCATCAGGCCCTGCAGGGTGCCGTAGGCGGTGAACGGCGAGGGGTCGCCCGAACCGCCGTGGACCTGGTGCACGCCGGTGACGTACTCGGTCTCGCGGTACACGTATTCCATGTCGTTGACGTCGATGCCGACGTCCTCGGCGGTGATGTAGCGGCCGCCCAGCGACTCCACGAAGTGGCCGAACGCGCGGAACAGCGCCTCGGACTTGTCGGTGGCCGGGTCGCCGATGATCACGGCCTTGCCGCCGCCCAGGTTCAGGCCGGCCACGGCGTTCTTGTAGGTCATGCCGCG
>CAMLJA010000216.1 GCA_946480065.1 uncultured Thermomonas sp.
TGCTGCCCTGGTCGTCGAAGCCGTGGCCCATCTCGTGGCCGATCACCGCGCCGATGCCGCCGTAGTTGACCGCCGGGTCGGCGTTCACGTCGAAGAACGGCGCCTGCAGGATGGCGGCCGGGAACACGATCTCGTTGAACGCGGAGTTGTAGTAGGCGTTCACCGTCTGCGGGGTCATGCCCCATTCCTCGCGGTCGGTCTTCTTGCCGACGCGGCCGTTCTGGTCGGCGCGGTTGAACTCGCGCAGGGCGATGGCGTTGCCCAGCAGGTCGTCGGCCTTGATCGTGACGCTGGAGTAGTCCTTCCACTTCGACGGATAGCCGATCTTGGGCCGGAAGGTGGAGAGCTTGCGGAAGGCCTCGGCCTTGGTCGCATCGCCCATCCAGTCGAGCTGCGCGATGTTCTGGCGCAGCGCCGTGCGCAGGTTCTCGACCAGCCGGTCCATGGCCGCCTTGGCTTCCGGCTTGAAGTAGCGGGCGACGTACAGCTCGCCCAGCGCCTCGCCCAGCCCGTTGCGGGCGCCCACCATGCCCAGCGCGCGTTTCCAGTCCTCGCGCTGCGCCTTCTGGCCGGCCAGCACCTTGCCGTTGAAGTCGAACGACGCCTGGTCGATCTCGGTGCTCAGCAGGTCGGCGTTGCCGTCGATGGCGTGGAAGGTCAGGTAGTCGCGCCAGGTCGCCAGCGGGGTGGCGGCCAGCACGTCGATGACCGGCTGGATCACGTCCGGGGTGGACACGTTGAGCTTGTCCGGCAGCGGCATGCACTGGGCGCGCAGCTGGCCGGCCCAGTCGTAGCCCGGGAACTTCTGCTGCAGGTCGGCGAAGGTGTAGACGTTGTAGGTCTTGTCGCGGTCGCGCAGCTTCACGCGCTCCCACTGCGGCTTGGCCAGCGCGGTCTCCAGCGCCATGACCGCCTCGGCGCGCGCCTTGGCATCGGCGCCGGACACGCCGGCGAAACCCAGCATGCGCTGGATGTGCGCGACGTAGGCCTCGCGGATGGTGGCGAAGCGCGCGTCCGGGTTGAGGTAATAGTCGCGGTCCGGCAGGCCCAGCCCGCCGACGCCCAGCCCGACCTGGTAGCTGTCCGGATCCTTGCGGTCCACGCCCAGGTACAGGCCGAACGGGGCCTCGGTGCCGTCGATGCCGGCGTTGCCGAACGCGGCCACCAGCTTGTCCCGGGAATCGATCGCGGCGATGCGGTCCAGCACCGGCTGGAGCGGCTTGATGCCGGCGGCATCGCGGGCGGCGCGGTTGGTGAAGCTGAGGTAGTAATCGCGCAGCTTCTGCGCGTTGCTGCCCGGCGCCAGGTCCTTGCGGGCCAGCAGCTCGTCCATCAGCGTGCGGGTCTGCTCCTCGGCGCGGTCGCGCAGCTGGTTGAACGAACCGTAGTTGGTCTCGTAGTCCTTGAGGACGTAGGTGTCGATCCAGTGGCCGCTGGCATAGCGGTTGAAGTCGTCGCCGGGCTTGACCGACAGGTCGCGCGCGGACAGGTCCACGCCGAAGCTGCCCAGCCGGGGCTTGCCGGCGGCGTCGGCGGCGGTGGCGGAGGGGACGGCTGCGGACAGCACGCCTGCGACGCCGAGGACAAGCAGGGAACGCTTCATGGGAACGGTTTCGATGTCGGCAAAAGGAAGGCCGAGCCTACCCTGCCCTCCGCACGGGCGCCCGTGACTTTGGTTGGCCCGGCCACGGCTGCGGTCCGGCACTGTCCGCGGGCCGCCCGGGCCCGTATCGTCGGGCGCTTCCCGATCCGGACCCTGCCCATGCGTCCCACCCTGCTCGCCATGACCCTGACCGCCCTGCTCGCCGGCTGCAGCGGCGGGCAGGCGCCTGCCACGTCCCAGGCGACGGCACCGGCCGCCAGCGACGCCGCGGCCGACGCCGCCTTCGCCGCGCTGTCCAAGGACGCGCTGGACACCTGGATGCGGCTGTCGCCCGTGTCCGCCACCCAGATCGGCGACCACCGTTACGACCACCAGCTGGACGATCTCAGCGCCGAGGGCCGCCAGCGCCGGATCGACGCCGGCAAGGCGCTGCTGGCCAGGCTCGATGCCATCGATGCCGGCCGCCTGTCGCGCGCCAACCAGGTGGACGCCGCGATCCTGCGCAACCAGCTGCAGGCGGACCTGTGGACCGCGGAGGTGCTGCAGGACTGGGCCTGGGACCCGCAGGTCTACGGCGGCCTCGCCGGCAGCGCGATCTACGGCCTGATGGCGCGCGAGTTCGCGCCATTGCCGGACCGCATCCGCGCCGCCACCGCCCGCATGGAGAAGCTGCCCGCGCTGTTCGCCCAGGCGCGCGCGAACCTCGACCCGGCGCGGGTCCCGAAGATCCACGCGGAGACCGTGGCCAGGCAGAACGCCGGCATCCTCTCGATCGTCGAGACCTTCATCACCCCGCACCTGGGCGAGCTGCCCGCGGCCGACGCCACGCGCACCCGCGCCGCGATCGACGGTCTCCAGCAGGCGGTGGCCGAGCAACAGGCGTGGCTGGACAAGACGCTGGTGCCGAACGCCAAAGGCGACTTCCGCATCGGCGCCGAGAAGTACGATCAGAAGCTGAAGTTCGCGCTGTCCTCCTCGCTGTCGCGCGCCGAGATCAGGCAGCGCGCCGAGGCCGAGATGCAGCGCGTGCGCGGGCAGATGTACGGCATCGCCCGCACCGTGCTGGCGGGCAGGGCCGGCGCGCCGCCGCTGCCGGAGCAGCCGACCGAGGCGCAGCGGCAGGCCGCGATCGAGGCGGCGCTGGAACTGGCCTACGCCGACCACCCGGCGCGCGACAAGGTCGTGGACGCTGCCAAGGCCGCGCTGCAGTCGGCCACCGACTTCGTGCGCGGAAAGGATCTCGTCACCCTGCCGGACGCCCCGGTGGACGTGATCCTGATGCCGGAGTTCCAGCGCGGCGTGGCCGTGGCCTATTGCGACTCGCCGGGCCCGCTCGACAAGGGCCTCAAGACCTTCTACGCGATCTCGCCGATCCCGGACGACTGGAGCCAGGCGCAGGCGGATTCGTTCCTGCGCGAATACAACGGACGGATGATCCACCTGCTGTCCATCCACGAGGGCATCCCGGGCCACTACCTGGAGGGCGGCCACTCGGCGAAGTACCCGTCGG
Source organism: uncultured Thermomonas sp. (assembly GCA_946480065.1). Next base: position 3,114 of record CAMLJA010000216.1, read on the forward strand.
TGCTGCGGGGCGTGCTGCGCTCCGGCCTGTTCGCCGAGGGCTGGGCGGTCTACACGGAACGGATGATGCAGGAGCAGGGCTACCTGGGCGGCGACCCGCTGTTCCAGCTGGTGCAGCTGAAGTTCTACCTGCGCACCATTGCCAACGCGCTGCTCGACCAGGGCGTGCACGTGGACGGCTGGAGCCGCGAGCAGGCCATGCGCCTGATGACCCACGACGCCTTCCAGCAGGAGAGCGAGGCCGCCGGCAAGTGGGTGCGCGCCCAGCTCACGTCCGCACAGCTGCCCACCTACTTCGTCGGCGCGCAGGAGCATTTCGACCTGCGCAAGGCCATGCAGGACAAGCTGGGCGACCGCTTCGACCTGAAGGCCTACCACGACCAGGTGCTGTCCCATGGCGCGCCGCCGGTGCGCTATGTCCGCGAACTGATGCTGGACGAGCCCATCCGCTGACGGCGGCGTCCACCCGCGCACGGCCCGCGATTCGGGCCGTGCGCGGCCCGGTGTCGGCGCTGCCTACACCGCCGCGGTGACCACGATCTCCACCTTCCAGTCCGGGCTGGCGAGCCGCGCCTCCACGGTGGCGCGGGCCGGCGCTTGGCCGGGCGCCACCCACGCGTCCCACGCGCGGTTCATGCCGGCGAAGTCGGCGATGTCGGCCAGGTACACCTGCGCGCGCAGGATGCGGGTCTTGTCGCTGCCGGCCTGCGCCAGCAGCGCGTCGATGGCGGCCAGCACTTCGCGGGCCTGGGTCTCGATGCAGGCACCCGGGGTTTCCGGGACCTG
>CAMLJA010000217.1 GCA_946480065.1 uncultured Thermomonas sp.
TCGACGAGCGTCCGGAGGAAGTGACCGAGATGCAGCGCACCGTGCGCGGCGAGGTGATCTCCTCCACCTTCGACGAGCCGGCCGCGCGCCACGTGCAGGTGGCGGAAATGGTGATCGAGCGCGCCAAGCGCCTGGTCGAGCACCGCAAGGACGTGGTGATCCTGCTGGACTCCATCACCCGCCTGGCGCGCGCCTACAACAACGTGCTGCCCAGCAGCGGCAAGGTGCTCACCGGCGGCGTGGACGCGAACGCGCTGCACCGGCCGAAGCGCTTCTTCGGCGCGGCCCGCAACGTGGAGGAAGGCGGCAGCCTGACCATCATCGCCACCGCGCTGGTCGACACCGGCAGCGCGATGGACAAGGTGATCTACGAGGAGTTCAAGGGCACCGGCAACTCGGAAGTGCACCTGGACCGCCGCATCACCGAGAAGCGCGTCTACCCGGCGATCGGCGTCAACCAGTCAGGCACCCGCCGCGAGGACTACCTGATCGAGCCGGAGCTGCTGCAGAAGATCTGGATCCTGCGCAAGCTGCTGCACCCGATGGACGAGATCGCGGCGATGGAGTTCCTGCTCGACAAGATGAAGAACACCAAGTCCAACGACGAGTTCTTCAGCTCGATGAAGCGCTGACCCAGGCCGCATGCAGCACCGATGGCGCCCCGCAACCGCGGGGCGTTTTCGTTGGCGGGCCGCGATCGCGGATACTGCAGGCGACCCACGGGAGGCGACCCTCATGCACGGCGACGGCCTGGAACTGGCCCTGGTGTTCCTGCTGGCCGCGGTGCTGGCGGTGCCGGTGTTCAAGCGCTTCGGGCTGGGCGCGGTGCTGGGCTACCTGGTGGCCGGCGCGCTGCTGGGGCCGCACGCGCTGGCGCTGGTGCGCGACCCGGCGCGGGTGCTGGCGGCCAGCGAGATCGGCGTGGTGATGCTGCTGTTCGTGATCGGGCTGGAGCTGTCGCTGCCGCGCCTGAAGGTGATGCGGCGGCCGATCTTCGGCGTGGGCGGGCTGCAGGTGGCGCTGTCGGGCGCGCTGCTGGCGCTGCTGGCGGTGGCGTCCGGGCTGGCGTGGAAGGCGGCGCTGGTGGTGGGGCTGGGGCTGGCGCTGAGCTCCACCGCGGTGGGCCTGCAGCTGCTGGCCGAACGCAAGGAGCTGACCGCCGAGCACGGCCGGCTGGCGTTCGCCATCCTGCTGTTCCAGGACCTGGCGGCGATCCCGCTGCTGGCGGCCATCCCGCTGCTGGCGCACGCCTCCGGCGCGGAGACCAACGGCTGGCTGGCGGTGGCGAAGGCGGTGGCGGTGATCGCCGCGCTGGTGCTGGGCGGCCGCTACCTGCTGCGCCACCTGTTCCGGGTGATCGCCCGCACCGGCATGCCGGAGGTGTTCACCGGCGCGGCGCTGCTGGTGGTGCTGGGCAGCGCCTGGCTGCTGCAGCTGGCGGGGCTCAGCGCGGGCCTGGGCGCGTTCCTGGCCGGCGTGCTGCTGGCCGAATCGGAATACCGGCACGAGCTGGAATCGCAGATCCAGCCGTTCGAGGGGCTGCTGCTGGGCCTGTTCTTCATGGCCGTGGGCATGAGCATCGACCTGCAGCGGATCGCCCACGAGCCGCTGCTGATCGTCGCCGGCACCTTGGCGCTGCTGGCGGTGAAGGGCGCGCTGCTGGTGGGGCTGGGGCTGCGGCCCGGGCGGCTGGACCGGCGCGGCGCGCTGCTGCTGGCCGGCACCCTGGCCCTGGGCGGCGAATTCGCCTTCGTGGTGTTCGGCGAGGCGGCCAAGGCCGGGCTGCTGGAGGCGGCCCAGCGCGACCGCCTGGTGGCGATGGTGGGCCTGTCGATGGCGGCCACGCCGCTGCTCCTGCTGCTGGTCTCGCGGCTGGCGCCGGCGGCCGACAGGCGCCCCGCGCGCGCCTACGACGAGATCCCCGACGACCACCCGCAGGTGCTGGTGGCCGGCTTCGGCCGCTTCGGCCAGATCGTGGCGCGGCTGCTGTCGGCGCAGCGGATCCCGTTCATCGCCATCGACCCGGACGTGGAGCAGGTGGATTTCTCGCGCCGCTTCGGCAACCAGATCTACTACGGCGACCCGACGCGGCCGGAGCTGCTGCGCTCGGCCGGCGCGGCGCGGGTGAAGCTGTTCGTGGTCGCCATCGACGGGGTGGAGACCAGCCTGCGGATGGTGCGCCTGCTGCGCGCGCAGTACCCCGATGCGCTGGTATTCGCCCGTGCGCGCGACCGCCGCCACGCCTGGGAGCTCGCCGACCTGGGCGCACGGCCGGTGCGCGAGCTGTTCGGCAGCAGCCTGGAGCTGGGCCGCGACGTGCTGGTGGCGCTGGGCATGCCGCCGGCGCAGGCCGAGGAACGGGCGGCGCGCTTCCGCGCGTTCGACGAGCGGCTGATGGAGGCGCAGCGGCTGCTGCGCGACGACGAGGCGGCCCTGCTGCAGAGCGCGCAGGACGCCCGCCGCGAGCTGGCCGAGCTGTTCGCGGCCGACGCCGGCGAAGGCAGCCTGGGCCAGATCGTGAAGCCCGGCGGCTAGCGCTGGGCGCGGCGGTCAGTCCTTGAGGAAGCGCGCCATCGACACGTTCGGGTTGGCCGCGCCCGGCGGCGCCAGTTCCGCCGCCACGTCCACGTAGCCGCGCATCAGCGCGACCTCGCGCGGGGTACGGTTGAGGGCATCGCGCTGGTCGAGGTCGGCGCCCTCGCGCAGCAGCGCCTGCGCCACCCGCAGCAGGCCGTGGAGGGCGGCCAGGTGCAGCGGGCCGAAGCCGCGCTGGTCGCGCGCGTCCAGCCGCACGTCCTCGTCGAACAGGCGCTCCAGGCCGGCGAGGACCACGTCCTCGGCGCTCGGCGTGCCCGGCTCCGCGCGCGCGCCCAGCAGCAGCAGCAGCGGGGTCAGCCCGTTCGCGGCCGGCTGCTGCGGATCGGCCCCGGCCAGCAGCAGGGTGTCCAGCAGCGCCACCAGGCGCGGGCGCTCGCGCGCGGTGAAGCCGTACAGCGCGGCGCAGTGCAGCGGCGTCAGCCCCTGGGCGTCGCGGGCGTGCAGGTCGGCGCCGGCCTGGAGCAGGCGCGCCACCAGCTCCGGCAGGCCCAGCGCCGCCGCCAGCATCAGCACGGTGACCTCGCCCGGCAGCCGCTGTTCCAGCCCGGCGCCGGCGTCCAGCAGGCGGTCCACGATCTCCAGCTGGCGCATGCTGACCGCGGCCGACAGCGGGGTGGCGCCGGTGTTCGCCGCCAGCGCGGGATTGGCGCCGCGCGCCAGCAGCAGCTCCACCAGCGCGCGGTGGCCGCCGCCGGCCGCGCGCAGCAGCGCGCTGCAGCCCTGGCCGTCCACCGCGTCCACCGGCAGCCCCAGGTCCAGCAGGCGGCGCACCGCGTCGGCGTCGCCCACGATCGCCGCCGCCGGCAGGTCGGTGGGCTGCAGCGGCCGCCGCGGCAGCCGCCAGCCGCGCCAGTCCAGCCAGTCGGCCAGGTCGCGGCGGCCTGCCGCCAGCGCCACGCCCAGCGGGGTCTGGCCGTCCGCGGCGCGCCGGTCGGGCGCCGCGCCGGCGGCCACCAGCAGCTTCAATTCCTCTTCGCGCCCGAGCGCCGCGGCGAGATGGAGCGCGCTCATGCCGTGGCCGTCGCGCGCGTCGAGGTCGGCGCCGCAGGCGACCAGCCGCTGCAGCAGCCGCGGCCAGTGCAGCCGCACCGCCAGCGCCACCGGCGGATCGCCCGCCGGCGACGGTGCGTAGGGATCGGCGCCGCGCTCCAGCAGCTCCAGCGCGAACGCTTGGGCGCCCGCGGCGGGCGGGCGCGCCGCGCAGGCCGCCAGGAAGGCGGCCAGCCCGCCGGCGCCGGCCGGGGAGGCGCCGTGGGCAAGCAGCGCCCGCGCCACCGCGAT
>CAMLJA010000218.1 GCA_946480065.1 uncultured Thermomonas sp.
CATGCTGCTGACCTCGGGCCTCGGCGGGCGCTTCCCGCCCGGCTTCGCGGTGGGCACGCTGGGGGCGCTGCGCCCGGACGACAGCCGCGCGTTCCTCGAGGCCGACGTGACCCCGGCGGCCAGGCTGGACCGCGGCCGCGACGTGCTGCTGCTGCGCGGGTACCGGCCGGCGCCCAGCGCGCCCGCCGCGCCGCCCGCCGCCGCCGCGCCGGGAGCGCGCCCGTGACCCGCGCCCGCAACGGCTGGGTGCTGCCGGTCAGCCTGCTGGTGGCGCTGCTGCTGGGGCTGGTGCCGCTGCCCGGGGTGCTGCAGCCGCTGCGGCCCTACTGGGTGGCCCTGGTGCTGGCCTACTGGGTGCTGGAGGCGCCCGAGCGCGCCGGCCTGGGCACGGCCTTCCTGCTGGGGCTGGTGGCCGACCTGGCGTTCGGCGGCCTGCTGGGCGAACAGGCGCTGCGGCTGGTGATCCTGGCCTTCATCCTGGAGCGCTTCCGCGCCCGCCTGCGGTTCTTCCCGGTCTCGCAGCAGGCGCTGACCATCGGCGTGCTGCTGTTCAACGACCGGGTGGTGGCGGCCGCGCTGCACCTGGTGCTGGGCGAGGTGCAGCTGCCGTGGTCGTTCTGGGCCGCGCCGGTGCTGGGGCTGCTGCTGTGGCCGCCGCTGTGCCTGGTGCTGGATGCGCTGCGGCTGGGCCGGCGCGGCTGAGCCGTGGGCCGTTCGCCGCGCCTGCTGAAGAACCACGCGGCCGAGTACGGGCTGTTCCGCCGCCGCGCGCTGGTCGGGTTCCTGCTGGTGCTGGCGGGGCTGGCCGCGCTGGGCGCCTGGTACTTCCGGCTGCAGGTGGTGCAGCACGCGGAGTTCGCCACCCGCTCCGAGGCCAACCGCGTGCGGCTGGTGCCGGTGGTGCCGGCGCGCGGGCTGATCTACGACCGCAAGGGCCGGATCCTGGCCGACAACGTGGCGGCCTGGCGGCTGGACGCGGTGCCCGAGCGCGCCGGCGACGGCGCCGCGCTGCTGGCGCGCCTGCGCGGGGTGGTGGCCGTGGACGACGAGCAGGCCGCGCAGTTCCTGCGCGAATACAAGGCCAGCCGCCCGTTCAAGCCGGTCACCGTGAAGCTGCGGCTGGACGAGGACGAGGCGGCCCGGTTCGCGGTCAACCGCTGGCGGTTCCCGGGCGTGGACCTGGTGCCCTACCTGGGCCGGGTGTATCCGTACGGGCCGCTGTTCGCGCACGTCATCGGCTACGTCGGCCGCATCGACGAGAAGGACCAGGCCGCACTTGGCGCCGCGGCCGGCGCGTTCTCGCACATCGGCAAGACCGGGCTGGAGCGCTATTACGAGGACCAGCTGCGCGGCAAGCCGGGCTTCAAGCGGCTTGAGACCAACGTGGACGGTCGCACCGTGCGCGCGCTGGACACCGTGCCGGCGACCCCGGGCACCGACCTGCGGCTGTCGATCGACTTGGACCTGCAGCGCGCGATGGTGGCGGCCTTCGGCGAACTGGAGGGCACCGCGGTGGCGCTGGATCCGCGCACCGGCGAGGTCCTGGCGATGGTCAGCCTGCCGGCCTTCGACACCAACCTGTTCGTCAACGGCATCAGCCACGCGGCCTACCGGGCGCTGCAGGAGAATCCCTCGCGCCCGCAGTTCAACCGGCTGGTGCTGGGCGGGGTGGCGCCGGGTTCGACCATCAAGCCGCTGACCGCGCTGGCCGGGCTCGACAGCGGCCTGCGCGAGCCGGGCGACCGGGTCCTCTCGACCGGGGTGTTCCGCCTGCCCGGCATGCGCGGCCGCGGCTGGCTGGACGGCGTGCACGGCTGGACCGACGCGCGCAAGTCGATCTACGAATCGGTCAACACCTACTACTACAAGCTGGCGCTGGACATGGGCGTGCAGCGCTACGACGCGTACATGGAGAAGTACGGTTTCGGCCGGCCCACCGGCATCGACCTGTCCGGTGAAATCGCGGGCATCGTGCCGTCGCCGGCCTCGAAGATGAAATACGCCAGGCAGCGCTGGTACCCGGGCGACCTGATCAACGCGTCCATCGGCCAGGGCCTGTGGAAGGTGACGCCGCTGCAGCTGGTGCGCGGGGTGGCGGCGATCGCCGACGACGGCCGCATGCGGCGCCCGCACCTGGTCGCCGCGCAGCGCGCGGCCTTCGACGCGCCGTGGCGGCCGCTGCCGCAGCCGGCGGCCGTGCGCATCAGCGAGCATCCCGACCACGTGCGGGTGGTCCAGGAAGGCATGGCGCTGACGACCCGGGGCTCCGGCACCGCGGCGCGCGTGTTCCGCGGCTCGCCCTACCCGTCGGCCGGCAAGACCGGCACCGCGCAGGTGGTCAACCGCAGGGCGGCGGCTGTGGACCCGCGCTCGCTGCCGCTGTGGCAGCGCCACCGCGGGCTGTACATCGGCTACGCGCCCGCGGACGCCCCGACCATCGCGATCGCGGTGGCGGTCGAGGGCGGCGGTTTCGGCGCGGATTCGGCGGCGCCGATCGCGCGCAAGGTGTTCGACGCCTGGCTGCTGGGCAGGATGCCCGACGCGCCGCCCAGCGAGCCCGGGGAAGCGGCGGCTGCAGCGGGTGCCGCCCCCGACTTCGGCAACGTGCGCGGCACCCCCGGCCTGGCCGCGCCGGCGCCCGCTGCCGCCGGCGGAGGCGGGCGATGAACGTGCTGCTGCGCGCGCTGGCCGACCTGCTGCAGCGCTTCCTGCGCTCGCTGGACCTGCCGCTGCTGGCGGCGCTGCTGGCGCTGATGGGCGTCGGCCTGGCCACCCTGTACAGCGCCAGCAACGAGTCCACCCGGGTGGTGGCGACCCAGGGCGCGTACTTCTGCGTGGGCCTGGGCGCGCTGTGGCTGGCCTCGCGGATCCCCGCGCACGTGCTCAAGCAGCTGACCCCGCTGGCGTACGCCGCCTCGCTGGTGCCGCTGGTGCTGGTGCTGTTCATCGGCCGCGGCAAGTACGGCAACCACTGGATCAACCTGGGGTTCTTCAACTTCCAGCCCTCGGAGCTGGCCAAGCTCACGCTGCCGATGATGCTGGCCTGGCAGCTGGACCGGCAGCGGCTGCCGCCGCGGATCGGCGCGCTGCCGATGGCGCTGCTGCTGATCGCGCTGCCGGTGGGGCTGATCCTGCTCCAGCGCGACCTGGGCACCGCGGTGCTGGTGCTGGCCAGCGGGGTGTTCGTGCTGTTCCTGGCCGGGCTGTCGTGGTGGTGGTTCGCCAGCGCCGGGTGCGCGGCGGTGGCCGGCTTCAGCCTGGCGATGTTCGCGCCGATCCGCTGGTTTTCCTTCCTGCGGCCCTACCAGCAGGACCGCATCCTGACCTTCCGCAACCCCGAGAACGACCCGATGGGCGCGGGCTGGAACATCATCCAGAGCAAGATCGCGATCGGCGGCGGCGGCCTGACCGGCAAGGGCTGGGGGCAGGGCACCCAGTCGCACCTGGACTACCTGCCGGAGCACACCACCGACTTCATCTTCTCGGTGCTGTCGGAGGACTTCGGCTGGCTGGGCGTGGTGGCGGTGCTGGCGCTGTACCTGTTCGTGATCGGCCGCTGCCTGTGGATCGCGGCCGACTCGCGCGACGGCTACGCGCGCCTGGTGGCCGGCACCCTGGGGCTGTCGCTGTTCGTGTACGTGCTGGTCAACGGCGGCATGATCTCCGGCCTGCTGCCGGTGGTGGGCGTGCCGATGCCGTTGCTGAGCTACGGCGGCACCGCGCCGGTCACGCTGCTGCTGGGCTTCGGGGTGGTGATGGCGCTGAAGGCGCGGCGGCAGCTCCGCCGCTGAAGCTGAACGCGCGGCGCGGGACGCCCGGCGGCCCCGTGCTAACCTCGCGCCCGATGATCC
>CAMLJA010000219.1 GCA_946480065.1 uncultured Thermomonas sp.
CGCCGGGATGCCGGGGCCGCGGTCCTGGGTGAGCAGCTGCCAGTAGCCGGGCGCGGCGGGCCGGAGCACCAGTTCCAGCTCGCCCCCGTCGCGGGCGTACTTCATGGCATTGGTGACCAGGTTCTCGGCCACCTGCCGCAACACCAGCGGATCGATGGCCACCCGCCCGCCCTGTTCGGGCGCGAGGATGGAAAGCCGCATGCCGCTGGCTTCGAGCTGCAGCTCGTAGCGCTGCAGCAGCCAGTCCACGGTCTCGCGCAGGCAGGCTTCCGCGGTTTCGGCGCGGGCGTCCTGCGCCCGCGCCTGCCCTTCCAGATAGCGGCGGATGTAGCTCACCGCGTCCTGGGCGCTGTCGTGGATCACCTGCAGGTAGCGCGTGGCGCGGCGCGGTTCGACGTCCGGCAGCTGCAGCATCTCGCTGGCGAACAGCACGCTGGTCAGCGGGTTCTTCAGGTCGTGGGCCACCAGGTTCACCAGCTCCTGCCGCTCGCGCGCCACCCGCTCCAGGCGGTCCCGGGCCAGCTTCAGGCCGATGTGGGCGTCCACCCGGGCCAGCAGTTCCTCCGGCATGAACGGCTTGGTCACGTAGTCCACCGCTCCCGACTCGAAGGCGCGCAGCAGCAGGTCGCGGTCGTGGGCCGCGGTCAGGAAGACCGCGGGCGCGGCCCGCAGCCCCGGCTCTTCGCGCAGCGCGGCGAGCAGCTCGAAGCCGTCCATGCCGGGCATCATCATGTCCAGCAGGAACAGGTCCGGGGCGCGCTCGCGCGCGGCCTCGAGCGCTTCGGGGCCGGTGCCGGCGGTCACCACCTCGTAGCCGCGGCGTCCCAGCAGCAGCGAGACGACGCGGAGGTTCGCAGCCTGGTCGTCGACCACCAGGATGCGGCCGGTGGATGAGGCCGTGGCCGTGTGCGGCATGTGGGGTTCCCCTGCGCCCATCGGGCCCGAATCTGGCAGTGTCCTTCGGCGCCCCCGCGGCGACAAGCCCGACCATGGGCTTTAGGCGAAATCCCTGCTCAGGAACATGAATGGTTCAGCCGGCCGCCGTGATCGGAGTCAAGGTTCGCCACGTCCCGGGCGCGAGCCCTTCCAGCCGGTGCGCGCCGACCGCCACCCGCACCAGCCGCAGCGTCGGCAGCCCGACCGCCGCGGTCATCCGCCGCACCTGGCGATTGCGGCCTTCGGTGATGACCAGCTCCAGCCAGGCGTCGGGCACCGATTTGCGGAAGCGCACCGGGGAATCGCGCGGCCACAGCGCCGGTGCCTCCAGCAGGCGCGCCCGGGCCGGGCGCGTGGGTCCGTCGTTCAGCACCACGCCCGCGCGCAGCTGCTGCAGCTGCGCGTCGGTGGGCGTGCCTTCCACCTGCACCCAATAGGTCTTCGGCTGCTTGTGCGCGGGGTCGGTCAGGCGGTGCGCCAGGCGGCCGTCGTCGGTCAGCAGCAGCAACCCTTCGGAGTCGAAGTCCAGCCGGCCGGCCGGATACACGCCCGCCGGCAGGCCGAAACCGGCCAGCGTCGGCCGCGGCGGGCTGCTGCGGTCGGTGAACTGGCAGAGCACGCCGTAGGGCTTGTTGAACGCGAGGAGCATGGGCAGCGCGGGAATCCGGGGCACGCAGCGCGAGCCCGCCGGCCGCAGGCGTGGCGCGGAGGGCGTCGTGTCGAAAGGTCAGTCGCGGGCCGGTTTGTGGAACCGCAGGGTCATGCGGTCGCTTTCGCCGATCGCCTGGTAGCTGGCGTCGTCGGCGGCGTCGTGGCGGTTGGTCGGCGGCAGCGTCCACACGCCGTTGGGATGGTCGGCGGTGTCGCGCGGGTTGGCGTTGACCTCGCTGCGGGCGTCCAGCACGAAGCCGGCACGCGTGGCGAGCTCGATCACCAGCGCCTCGGTCAGGTAGCCGGACGACTTCATGGCCTCGAGGCCGGTGCCCGGCTTCGCGCGATGGTCCACCACGCCCAGCGTGCCGCCGGGCTTGAGCGCGGCGAAGAACGCCTGGAAGTAGGCGTCGGCGGTGCCGGCGGCCACCCAGTTGTGCACGTTGCGGAAGGTCAGCACCGCGTCGGCGGTCCCGGGCGCGCCCAGCACCGGCGCCTTGCCGTCGTATTCCAGCAGGCTGGCGCGGTCGTAGCGGGCCGGGTCGGCGGCGAACACCGCGCGCAGTCCGTTGCTGCGCCCCGGCGCGGGCGTGGCGCTGGCGGCAACGTAGGTGCCGCGCTCGCGCAGGTACGGCGCCAGGATCGCGCTGTACCAGCCGGTGCCGGGGCTGATCTCGATCACGGTGTCGGTGGGCCGGATGCCGAAGAAGGCCAAGGTTTCGGCGGGGTGGCGGTAGCGGTCGCGCGCGCGCTGGGCGGGGTCGCGGGCGGGATCGGCCACCGCGGTCAGCAGGCCGGGATCGATGGCGGGCGCGGCGGCGGCGGCGGGCGGCGGGGTCTGCGCGGGTCCGCCGGCGCAGGCGGCCAGCAGCACGGAGAGCGCGACGGGCAGGCATCGAAGCATCGGGACATCCTCGCGTGGGAAGCAGGCAGGGTAAGCCGGTGCGCCCCAAACGCGAAGCCCGGCGCGGGGCTGGGCTTCGCGCTGCCGCCGATGGCGCCCGCCCTACAGCGTGGCCAGCGCCGCGTTGAAGGTGGCGCTGGGGCGCATCGCGGCGGACAGCTTGCCCATGTCGGGCTGGTAGTAGCCGCCGATGTCCACCGGCTTGCCCTGCACCGCGATCAGCTCGGCCACGATGGTCTCCTCGCGCTCCGCCAGCGCGCGGGCCAGCGGCGCGAACATCTCCGCCAGCGCGGGATCGGCGGTCTGCGCGGCCAGCGCCTGCGCCCAGTAGAGCGCCACGTAGAAATGGCTGCCGCGGTTGTCGATGGTGCCCAGCTTGCGGCCCGGCGACTTGTCGTTGTCGAGGAAGCTGGCGTTGGCCGCGTCCAGCGCGTCCGCCAGCACCTGGGCGCGGGCGTTGCCTGTGGCGTTGGCCAGGTGCTCGAACGAGGCCGCCAGCGCCAGGAACTCGCCCAGCGAATCCCAGCGCAGGTAGTCCTCCTGCACGAACTGCTGGACATGCTTCGGCGCGCTGCCGCCGGCGCCGGTCTCGAACAGGCCGCCGCCGTTCATCAGCGGCACGATCGACAGCATCTTCGCGCTGGTGCCCAGCTCCATGATCGGGAACAGGTCGGTCAGGTAGTCGCGCAGCACGTTGCCGGTGACGCTGATGGTGTCCTTACCGTCGCGGATGCGCGACAGCGAGAGCGCCATCGCCTCGACCGGCGACAGGATGCGGATGTCCAGGCCGGCGGTGTCGTGGTCGCGCAGGGCCTGCTCGACCCGGGCGATCAGGCCGCGGTCGTGGGCGCGCTGCGGGTCCAGCCAGAACACCGCGGGGGTGCTGCTCAGGCGCGCGCGGGTCACCGCCAGCTTCACCCAGTCGCGGATCGGCGCGTCCTTGGTCTGGCACATGCGCCAGATGTCGCCGGCCTTCACCGCGTGCTCCATCAGCACGGTGCCGGCCTCGTCGACCACCCGGACCACGCCGTCGCCGGCGATGCGGAAGGTCTTGTCGTGGCTGCCGTATTCCTCGGCCGCCTGCGCCATCAGGCCGACGTTGGGCACGCTGCCCATGGTCGCGGGGTCGAACGCGCCGTGCGCCTTGCAGTCGTCGATCACCGCCTGGTAGATGCCGGCGTAGCAGCGGTCCGGGATCAGCGCCTTGGTGTCCTGCAGCTTGCCGTCCGCGTTCCACATGCGCCCGGCGTCGCGGATCATCGCCGGCATCGACGCGTCGACGATCACGTCGCTGGGCACGTGCAGGTTGGTGATGCCCTTGTCGGAAT
>CAMLJA010000220.1 GCA_946480065.1 uncultured Thermomonas sp.
CAGCCTGGACGCGGTGCTGGCCGGCGCCGCCGACACCTGGGAGTGCGAATACCGCTTCCGCCGGCGCGACGGCAGCCACGCCACCGTGGTGGACCGCGGCTTCGTGGTCCGCGACGGCGACGGCCGCGCGCTGCGGATGGTGGGCGGCATGAACGACGTCACCGAGGTGCGCGCGCTGGAGGCGCAGCTGCGCGCGTCGCAGCGGCTGGAGGCGGTGGGCCAGCTCACCGGCGGCATCGCCCACGACTTCAACAACCTGCTGACCGTGGTGCTGGGCAACGCCGAATTGCTGGACGAGCGGCTGCCGCTGGCCTCGTCCGAGCAGCAGCTGGCGCAGATGATCCTGTCGGCCGCGCAGCGCGGCTCCGAGCTGACCCAGCGGCTGCTGGCGTTCGCGCGCCGCCAGGCGCTGGAGGTGCGGCTGGTGGAGCTGGGCGCCCTGGTCCGCGGGATGGAGCACCTGGTGCGGCGGGCGCTGGGCGACCACATCGAGCTGATCCTGCACGCCCCCGGCGATGCCTGGATCCAGGCCGACGCGGCGCAGCTGGAGAGCGCGGTGCTCAACCTGTGCATCAACGCGCGCGACGCCATGCCGCGGCAGGGCCGGTTGTCGATCACGGTGGCGCAGGTGCGGCTGGCGCCGCCGGACATCGATCCGCTGGCGCACCCCGAGCCGGGCGACTACGTGCGGCTGGAGGTGCGCGACACCGGCTGCGGCATTCCCGACGACGTCCTGCCCAAGGTCATCGAGCCGTTCTTCACCACCAAGGACACCGGCAAGGGCACGGGGCTGGGGCTGAGCATGGTCTACGGGCTGGTGAAGCAGTCCAGCGGCTACCTGGACATCCGCTCCCGCCCGGGGCGCGGGACCAGCGTGCGCATCCACCTGCCGCTTGCCGTCGCGCCGGCCAGCGATGCGCGGGCCGCCGACCAGCAGGCGGATGCCGAGGTCGTCGGCGGCCACGAGCACGTGCTGCTGGTGGAGGACGATGCCCTGGTGCGCCGCTACGCGGTCGCTCAGCTGGAGGGCCTGGGCTATCGCGTCACCGTGGCCGACGGCGGCGCGCAGGCCTTGCGCCTGCTGCGGGACGACGGCAGCATCGAGCTCATGCTCACCGACGTGATGATGCCCGGCCTGAACGGCCCGCAGCTCGCGGACGCGGCCAGGCGGCTGCGGCCGGGGCTGCCGGTGCTCTTCAGTTCGGGCTATTCCGAGGATGCGCTGGCCAGCGAGGGGCGACTGCCGCCCGGCGTGCTGCTGCTGGCCAAGCCCTACCAGAAGGCGGAACTGGGCCGCCGCCTGCGCCAGGCATTGGCATGAACGCGCCCGGGACCCGGATGGCGGCGCTGTCTTCCATCCCGGTGCCCGGTTCGTCGGTGTCCGCGCGCACCTGGGTGCTGCTGGGCTGCGGGCTGCAGCTGGCGGTGTTCGCCTTCGATGCCTGGACCCCGCTGGGGTTCGCCCACGGCGTGCTGTACGCGCCGGCGGTGGTGGCGGGGATGCTGGCGCGGCGGGTCCGCGCGATCTGGCTGCTGGCCGCGCTGGGCCTGGCCGGCTGCGTGCTGGGCATCTGGACCAGCCCCGGGCGGCTGCCGGGCGTCGAGGATCTCTACATCGCCCTCAACCGCGCGCTGGGCGCGGGCACGGTGCTGGTGTCGGCCATCGTCTGCACCGCGGTGCTGCGGCTGCTGCGGGCGCGGCGGCAGGCGCACGAGGCGCTGGAGAAAGCCGCCTCGCTGCTGGAGGTGTCCAGCAGCGTGGGCCGCCTGGGCGGCTGGCGGGTCGAACTGCCCTCGCGCGAATCGCACTGGTCGCCCGAGGTGTTCCGGCTGCTGGAGCAGCCGGAGGGCCGGCCCCCGGACATCGACACCATCATCGAGCGCTACGCGCCCCAACACCGCGAGCAGGTGCGCGCGGCGTTCGAGGCCTGCGCGGCCGACGGCACGCCGTTCGACCTGGACGTGCAGGTCCTGCGCGGCAATGGGGGACTGCGCTGGGTGCGGGTGGTCGGCGAGGCGGTGCGCGACGCACGCGGCGGCATCGCGCGGGTGCAGGGCGCGATCCAGGACATCGACCCGCAGAAGGAAGCCGCGCTGGCGCTGGCCCGCAGCCAGGCCGAGTGGCAGGAGCTGGCCGATTCCCTGCCGATGATGGTCTGGGTGGGCGAGCAGGACGGCAGCCTGTCCTTCATGAACCGCTACAGCGCCGAGTACCTGGGGACCACGGTGCCCGGGCTGCTGGGCAGCGGCTGGCTGCAGTTCGTGCATTCGGACCACCAGGCCGCCACGCTGGCGGCATGGGCCCGCGCCCGCGAGACCGGCGCGCCGTACGAGGCCGAGTTCCGTGTGCGCCGGGCGGACGGCGCCTGGCGCTGGCACTTCGCGCGCGCGGTGCGGGTGGACCTGCCCGGGGTCGGCCAGCGCTGGTACGGCACCGCGATGGACGTGCAGGCGATGCGCGACGAGCGCGAGGCGCGTGCGCACCTGTCCAGCCGGCTGGCCGAGACCATGGAGAGCGTGACCGACGCGATCTTCATCCTCGACCGCGACTGGCGGGTGGTCTACCTCAATGGCCAGGCCGAGGCGCAGCTGGAGCGCCGGCGCGAGGACCTCCTGGGCCGGATCGTCTGGGATGAATTCCCGGAGGCGCGCGATTCCGAATTCCACCTCCAGTATGAGCGCTGCCTGCGCGAGCAGGCCACGGTCCGCTTCGAGGCGCCGTACGACCCGCTGGGCAAGCGCTTCGAGGTCAACGCCTACCCGTCCGCCGACGGGGTGGTGGTGTACTTCCGCGACGTCACCGAGGCGCGGCGGGTGGCCGAGCAGCTGCACCAGGCCCAGCGCATGGACTCGCTGGGCCAGCTCACCGGCGGGGTGGCGCACGACTTCAACAACCTGCTGACGGTGATCCTGGGCAACGCCGAGGTGCTGGCCGAGCGCCGCGACGCCGCCCCCCGCGAACGCGAGATGGCCGACATGATCGCCGCGGCCGCGCGGCGGGGCGCCGAGATGACGCAGCGTCTGCTGGCGTTCGCGCGCAAGCAGGCGCTGACGCCGCAGCCGGTGGACGTGAACCGGCTGGTGCGGCAGTTCGCGCCCCTGCTGGAGCGCACCCTGGGCGAGCACGTGGAGATCGAAATGGTCCACGCCGCCGGCCTGTGGCAGGCGCTGGTGGACCCGGGGCAACTGGAGGTGGCGCTGCTCAACCTGGCGGTGAACGCGCGCGACGCCATGCCGGCCGGCGGGCGCCTGACCATCGAGACCGCGAACGCGCGGCTGGACGACGCCTACGCCGCCCTCAACGGCGACGTGGCGCCCGGGCAGTACGTGATGGTGGCGGTGTCCGACACCGGCCACGGCATCCGGCCCGAGCTGCTGGCGCGCGTGTTCGAACCCTTCTTCACCACCAAGGACGTGGGCAAGGGCACCGGGCTGGGGCTGGCGATGGTGTACGGCTTCGCCAAGCAGTCGCAGGGGCACGTGGCGATCTACAGCGAGGTGGAGCGCGGCACCACCGTGCGCCTCTACCTGCCGCGGTTGCCTGCCGCGCATGCCCAGGGCGCCGCCGGCGCGGAGGCGCGCGGTCCCGCGCCGTCGGGCGACGGGGAATTGGTGCTGCTGGTCGAGGACGACCCGATGGTGCGCACGTTCGCGTCCGCGCAGGTGGCCTCGCTGGGCTACCGCGTGCTGGAGGCCGCCACCGGGCCCGAGGCGCTGGACCTGGTGCGGGCGCATCCGGAGGTGGCACTGCTGTTCACCGACGTGGTGATGCCCGGGGGCATGAGCGGGCGCCAGCTGGCCGACGAAGCGCGCGC
>CAMLJA010000221.1 GCA_946480065.1 uncultured Thermomonas sp.
CCGCGGCGGCGGATCCGCCGGGGCCCGAGGCGGCGCCGGATGCGGCGGACGCCAACCCCGGCAGCGCGCGCTGGCGCCCGCGGCAGGCGTTCGCATGGGCGGCCGCCGCGCTGCTGCTTGCACTGGCGGGGTGGCTGGCTTGGCGCCGCGCGCGTGGGTCCCGGCCCGCCGGCGAAACGCGCGCACCGCGCGCGCCGGACCTGGCGGCCGCGCTCCGCCTGGGCGACCTCGCCGCCATCGCCGGCGCGCTGTGCGCCGCCGCGGGCCTGCCAAGGGAAGACCTGGACGCGCTGCGCGCACGCCTGGGCGACGACGCCCAGCGCGATGCGGTGGCGTGGCTGCAGGCCGCGCGCTGGGGCGGCGGCGATCCCGCGCCCGCGCTCGCGGCGCTGCGGCGGGCGTTCGCGCGCGGACCGCGCTGGCGCGCGGCGGACTCGCGGCCGGCGACGGACGTGCTGCCGCCGCTGTATCCGGAGTGAGCGGACCGGAGTGAGCGGACCCGTTTGTTAAGCTCGCGGCCTTGCATGCACGGGAAGTGACGATGGCGGACGCGGCGCGCGGGAAACTGCAACTGCACTGGAAGATGCTGATCGGCTTCGTGGCCGGGCTCGGCCTGGGCCTGGTGGCGCACTACGTCTCGGGCGCCGACGCCGGATGGGTGCAGTGGCTGACCACCTACGTCACCCAGCCGGCCGGCACCCTGTTCCTGCGGCTGATCTTCATGCTGGTGATCCCGCTGCTGTTCTCCGCGCTGGTGATCGGCGTGGCCGAGATGGGCGACGTGCGCGCGCTGGGCCGGGTGGGCTGGAAGACCCTGGGCTACACCGTGCTCGCGTCCGGGATCGCGGTGGTGCTGGGCCTGGCGCTGGTCAACTGGCTGCACCCGGGCGGCGGCGTCGATCCCGCCGCGGCGCAGGCGATGCTGGCCCAGGGCGCGGATCGGGCGAAGGCGATCGTGGGCAGCACCGGCGCCCAGCCGCAGGGCCTGGACATGCTGCTGGGGATCGTCCCCGACAACGTGATCAAGGCCGCGGCGGAGAACACCATCCTGGCGGTGATGTTCTTCGCGCTGATGCTGGGCATCGGCCTGGTGCTGACCCGCAGCGAATCCACCGGCGTGCTGCTGCGCGGGATCGAGGGCTTGTTCGAGGTCTCCATGACCCTGATCGGCCTGGTCATCCGGCTGGCCCCGTACGCGGTGTTCTGCTTCATGTTCAACCTGGCGGCGCTGTTCGGCTGGGACCTGCTGCGCTCGCTGGGCGCCTACGTGGGCGTGGTGGTGCTGGCGCTGGCCATTCACATGTTCGTGGTCTATTCGCTGATGCTGAAGTTCCTGGGCGGCTGGTCGCCCGCCAGGTTCTTCAAGGGCGTGCAGGAGGCGATGGTGATGGCGTTTTCCACCGCTTCGTCGAACGCCACCCTGCCGGTGTCGCTGCGGGTGGCCGAGGAGAAGCTGCACCTGCCGCGCAAGGTGAGCCGCTTCGTGCTGACCGTGGGCGCCACCGCCAACCAGAACGGCACCGCGCTGTTCGAGGGCGTGACCGTGCTGTTCCTGGCCCAGTTCTTCGGCGTGGAGCTGAGCCTGGCACAGCAGGTCACGGTGATGTTCGTCTGCATCCTGGGCGGCATCGGCACCGCCGGCGTGCCGGCCGGCTCGCTGCCGGTGGTCGCGCTGATCTGCGGCATGGTCGGGGTGCCGCCGGAAGGCATCGGCCTGATCCTGGGCGTGGACCGCTTTCTGGACATGTGCCGCACCACCCTCAACGTCACCGGCGACCTGATGCTGGCGGCGGTGGTGTCGAAGGACGAGCCGGGCGCCAGCGCGGCGTAGGCCGTCGCGCGGCGCGCTGCGGGCGACAGCGCCGGCGGGGGATGGGACAATGGGCATCCTGCCCGCCCAGCCCACGCCATGACGACGCCCGACCAGCCCAGCCGCCGCGATCTCGCCAACGCCATCCGTTTCCTAGCCATCGACGCGGTGCAGGCCGCCAACTCCGGCCACCCGGGCATGCCGATGGGCATGGCCGACATCGCCGAGGTGCTCTGGAACGACTACCTGAAGTGCAACCCGGCCAACCCGGGCTGGGCCGACCGCGATCGCTTCGTGCTGTCCAACGGCCACGGTTCGATGCTGCAGTACGCGCTGCTGCACCTGGCCGGCTATGACCTGCCGATCGACGAGCTGAAGCGCTTCCGCCAGCTGGGCAGCCGCACCCCGGGCCACCCGGAGAACCACGTCACTCCCGGCGTCGAGACCACCACCGGCCCGCTCGGCCAGGGCCTAGCCAACGCGGTCGGCTTCGCGCTGGCGGAGAAGCTGCTGGCGCAGCGTTTCAACCGCGACGGCCATGACATCGTCGACCACCGCACCTGGGTGTTCCTGGGCGACGGCTGCCTGATGGAAGGCATCAGCCACGAGGCCGCCTCGCTGGCCGGCACCTGGGGCCTGGGCAAGCTGGTCGCGTTCTGGGACGACAACAAGATCAGCATCGACGGCAACACCGACGGCTGGTTCACCGACGACACCCCGAAGCGGTTCGAGGCCTACGGCTGGAACGTGATCCGCGGCGTCGACGGACATGACGCGGTGGAGATCAAGACCGCCATCGAGACCGCGCTGAAGTCCTCGGACAAGCCCACCCTGATCTGCTGCCGCACCACGATTGGTTTTGGCTCGCCCGCGAAGGCAGGCAAGGAATCCAGCCACGGCGCGCCGCTGGGCAAGGACGAAGTGCAGGCCACCCGCGAGGCGCTGGGCTGGGCGCACGCGCCGTTCGAGATCCCGCAGGACATCTACGCCGGCTGGCGCGCGCGCGACCGCGCCGCCGCCGAGACGGAGTGGAATGCGCGTTTCGCCGCCTACAAGGCCGCGCACCCGGAAGCCGCCGCCGAGTTCGAGCGCCGCCTGTCCGGCGCGCTGCCGGCCGGTTTCGAGGCCGCGGCCGATGCCTTCATCGCCAGGCTGCAGCAGGACGGCCCGGTGATCGCCAGCCGCAAGGCCTCGCAGAACGCGATCGAGGCGTTCGCGCCGCTGCTGCCGGAGCTGGTGGGCGGCTCGGCCGACCTGGCCCATTCCAACCTGACCCTGTGGAAGGGCAGCAAGTCGGTGGCCGGCAGCGACCCGGACGCCAACTACGTGTACTACGGCGTGCGCGAGTTCGGCATGACCGCCATTGGCAACGGCTTGGCCCTGCACGGCGGCTTCATCCCGTACGACGCCACCTTCCTCGTGTTCAGCGATTACGCGCGCAACGCGGTGCGCATGAGCGCGCTGATGGATATCCGCGCGATCCACGTCTACACCCACGACTCCATCGGCCTGGGCGAGGACGGCCCCACCCACCAGCCGGTGGAGCACCTGGCCTCGCTGCGCCAGATTCCCAACAACGACGTCTGGCGTCCCTGCGACGCGGTGGAATCGGCGGTGGCGTGGAAGGCGGCCATCGCCCGCGCCAACGGCCCGTCCTGCCTGGTGTTCAGCCGCCAGAACCTGCCCCACCAGCCGCGCACCGACGCGCAGCTGGCCGCCATCGCGCGCGGCGGCTACGTGCTGAAGGACAGCGTGGGCGCGCCGGAGCTCATCCTGATCGCCACCGGCAGCGAGGTCGGGCTGGCCATGCAGGCGGCGGACAAGCTGGGCGATCAGGTGCGCGTGGTGTCGATGCCGTCGACCGACGTGTTCGAGCGCCAGGACGCGGCCTGGCGCGAGGCGGTGCTGCCGAAGGCCTGCCGCAAGCGGGTGGCGGTGGAAGCCGGCGTCACCGGCTTCTGGCGCCAGTACGTGGGCCTGGACGGCGCGGTG
>CAMLJA010000222.1 GCA_946480065.1 uncultured Thermomonas sp.
GACGGCCTGCTCGCCGACGTCGGCCACCTGTGCGCGGCCAGCGGTGTCGGCGCCGAGGTGGAGATCGACGCGCTGCCGGCCAGCGAGGCCCTGCGCGCGGCGTTCGATGGCGACGCCCGCCGCGCGCTGCAGGCCGCCGGCGGCGACGACTACGAGCTGTGCTTCACTGCCCCGGCCGCCGCGCGTGGCGCGGTCGAGGCCGCCGCTGCGGCGGCCGCCACCCGGGTCACGCGGATCGGACGCATCGTGGCGGCGCCCGGCGTGCATGCCCGCGACGCCGCCGGTACGCCGTGGCGCGCCGGCCGCGCGGGCTACCAGCACTTCGGCTGAGCGGCTCAGTCGTCGGCGCGGAAGGCGTCGCGGAGCCAGCGCAGGCGGGGCGCGGCGGGATCGCCGTCGGCCTCGACCACGTCGAAGCGGCAGGGATGTTCCGCGTAGCGCGGGTGGCGGGCCAGGAACACCCGCGCGGCGTGCACCAGCTTGCGGCGCTTGCGCGCGTCGACCGAGGCCGCGCCGCCGCCGAAGGCGTCGCCGGCGCGGAAACGCACCTCCACGAACACCAGCACATCGCCGCCGGCGTCGGCATCCAGCAGCACCAGGTCCAGTTCGCCGCCGCGCGCCTGCGCGTTGCGCGCCAGCGGGCGCAGGCCCCGGCCCTGGAGGAAGGCGAGCGCGGCGTCCTCCACCGCGTCGCCGCGCGTGCGCGGCAGTCCGCCGTCAGCGCGCGCCATCGGCGATCGGCACCGGCACCCCGCCGGTGAAGCGCGACCAGCTGGGCCGGCGCACCACGATGCCGAAGCCGTCCAGCCCCAGCCGCCCGGTCGCGCCCTCGACCTCGGCGTTGGGCGACAGCGCCAGCTTCTCCAGGTAGGCGGTCAGCAGCCAAGCGTCGTGGCCGAACGCGAACAGCCGCGCGGCCGGCCCCTTGGCGGTGGCGACCTGGGCGGCCGCGCTGGCCTGCGCCGGCAGGCCGGGCACCCGGCGCACGCTCCAGGTCTCGGTGGGGTAGGCGATGCCGTCCAGCGCCAGGTCCTCGGCGGCCTTGCCGGTGCCGGAGACGATCTGCGAAGTGGCCACCCGCGGGCGGCCGGCCAGCCCGGCGGCGGCCAGCCGCGGCGCCAGCTCGCGCGCCTGGCCGCCCTTCAGCGCCAGGAACACCGCGTCCGGCGGCTCGCCGGCCGGCAGCGCCAGCGGGGCGCCGGAGGCGTCGTAATGCAGTTCGCCGGCCACCTGCGCGCCGCGGGTCAGCAGGCGCTCGCGCAGGGCCTTGGCCGAACGCCGCTGGATGTCCTCGCCGCCGGCGATCACCAGCACCCGGCGCGCGCCGGCGTCCAGCAGGTATTCGGCCGCGGCCACGCCCTCGTCCTCGGGCGAGAGCGAGAAACTGGCGCTGCCCGCGGGCGGCATCCGCCCGCCGCGGTTGAGCGCCAGCAGCGGGACCGGCGGCGCGCGGTCGGCGAACACCGCGTCCACCTCCTCGCGCGCCAGCGGGCCGACCACGAAGTCGTTGCCGTCGGCGACGGCGCGCGCGTAGGCCGCGGCGGCACCGGCGGCGGTGTCGTAGAAGCGCAGCGCCGGGCGATGGCGGGTCTCGCCGTAGTAGCCGGCCAGGAAGCCATCGCGCACCGCCGCGCCCACCGGCGCCTGGCTGCCGCTCAGCGGCAGCAGCACCGCCACCTGGACCGGCGGCCGGTAGCCGTCGGCCTCGGCCGGCGGGCGGTTGGCGGCGTCGAAGCGCCATTCGCCGCGGTCGAACGCGCGCGGCAGCGGCAGCCCGCGGGTGATCAGCGCGCGCCCGGCGAAGTTGTACAGCGGGTCGCCCGGCGGCAGCGCGGCGGCCTCGCGCGCCAGGGTGGCGTCGTCCAGCTGCGCCAGCAGCGCCTCGATCCGGTCGGCGTTGTCGGCCCGCGCCTGGCCGGCCAGCGCCGCCTGCCCGCGCGCCAGCGCCTGCGCCTCGGCGATGACGGGATGCCGCACCGCCGCCGCCGGCGCGCGCGCCACCTCCACGCTGGCGCAGCCCGCCAGGCCGGCAAGGGCCAAGGCGAGGAGGAGCGGGGCGATCGCGATGCGTTTGCTGGCCACGGCGGCGCTCGTTCGGGAACCGGCTAGGATTCTACCCGCGCAGGCAGTGAAGGAAGGCGATGCAAGACACCGGACGCACCGGGGCGGGAACGCTGCACGTGGTGGCCACGCCGATCGGCAACCTGGGCGACCTGTCGCCGCGCGCGCTGGACACGCTCAGGCGGGTCGACGCGATCTGCGCCGAGGACACCCGCCACACCCGCCAGCTGCTGGCCCACTTCGGGCTGGAGCGGCCGCTGCTGGCGCTGCACGAGCACAACGAGGGCGACGCGGTCGCGCCGCTGGTGTCGCGGCTGCTGGCCGGCGATGCGCTGGCGCTGGTGTCCGACGCCGGCACCCCGCTGGTCAGTGATCCCGGCTTCCGGCTGGTGCGCGCGGCGCGCGCGGCCGGCGTGCGGGTCAGCCCGGTGCCCGGCCCCAGCGCGCTGGTGGCCGCGCTCAGCGTGGCCGGACTGCCGAGCGACCGCTTCGTGTTCGAGGGCTTCCTGCCGGCCAAGGCGAAGGCGCGCCGCGACCGCCTGCAGGCGCTGGCCGGCGAGCCGCGCACGCTGCTCTTCTACGAGTCCGCGCACCGCATCGGGGACGCGCTGGACGACATGGCGCAGTCGTTCGGCGACGCGCGCCCGGCGGTGCTGGCGCGCGAACTGACCAAGCTGTTCGAGACCGTGCTGGACGGCCCGCTGGCCGACCTGGCCCGGCGCGTGCGCGAGGATCCCAACCAGCGCAAGGGCGAGTTCGTGCTGCTGGTGCAGGGCGCGCAGGAGGACGCCGACGCCCGCGTCGCCGAGGGGCGGCGCGTGTACGCGGCGCTGTGCGCGCACCTGCCGCCGTCGACCGCGGCGAAGCTGGCCGCCGAGCTGTCCGGCGCCCCGCGCAAGGCCCTGTACGGCAGCGACTGACGGCGGCCAGGCGACCGGCGCGCCGCGGGCCGCCGCGTGAGACAATGCGCGCGGCGGAGTCGGCCAGGCAGTCGCGTCATCCTTCGGGATGCCGAGGAAAGTCCGGGCTCCACAGGGCACGGTGCCAGGTAACGCCTGGGCGGCGCGAGCCGACGGAAAGTGCAACAGAAAGATACCGCCGAACGGCGTCGCAAGGCGCGCGTGGCAAGGGTGAAATGGTGCGGTAAGAGCGCACCGCGAGCCTGGCAACAGGCCGGCACGGCAAACCCCACCGGGAGCAAGGCCAAATAGGGAAGCGATGTCGTGGCCCGCGACGCTTCCGGGTAGGCTGCTCGAGCGTAGCGGTGACGCTGCGCCTAGAGGAATGACTGTCCACGACAGAACCCGGCTTATCGGCCGGCTCCGCCGCTAGCTTCATTGCGCGATGCGCAATGAAGCTCCCAAAGTTCGCCGGGCGAACTTTGGGCCCCAGCCATCGCTGCCGAATCCCCGCCGCTTCGCGGCGCCCCCTTTACCAAAGGGGGCTCGGTCCCCGGAAGAATGCGCCAGCGCCTGCCTTCCAGGCGCGCCGCCGCTTGGCGCGGACTTCGGCGCCGGGCATCGCTGGCGGATCACCGGCGCTTCGCGGCGCCGCTTTCATGAAGGGAGGCTTCCGGATGATTGCCCCGGTCTGGTGCGGCTCTTTTGCAAGCTGCGGATGAGGCCCCAAGAGTCGCAGCAACGCATGGCGTCTCCGCCAGCGCGCCTCTGGTCACGCGTCGTTGCGGAGCCGGGTTTCGCCTTCGAAGCGGCCGCCGGGGCCGAAGC
>CAMLJA010000223.1 GCA_946480065.1 uncultured Thermomonas sp.
TGCTGCGCAGCGGCGTGCACATGCCGTCCAGCGCGATGACCACGAAGCCCAGTTCCGCCAGCGCCTGGTGGTCGCCGTGCGCGGGCTGGAAGCTGCGGCTGCGCACCGAACCCACCTGCGGGCCGGGGTAGATGTAGGTGATGATCGGATAGCGCTTCTTCGGATCGAAGTTCGACGGCTTGAACAGCTGGCCGTAGAGGTCGGTCTTGCCGTCGCGCGCCTTCACCGTGAACGATTCCGGCGCCACCCAGCCGGCCGCCTTGAGGCGGGACAGGTCGGCGCGGGCCAGCTCCGCCACCTGGATGCCGTCGGCGTCGCGCACCACCGCCACCGGCGCGGTGGCGATGGTCGAATGCACGTCGAGGAAATACCTGCCGTCGTCCGATGCGGTGATCGCGTGGTTGGCGTCCTCCGGCGTCAGCAGCCGCGGCTCGCCGCCGTCCAGGCCGAGCTTGTAGTAGTGCACGTAGTACGGGTCGCGGCCGGGTTCGCGGCCGACGCCGGTGATCCACAGGGTGCGGCCCGCCGGGTCCACGCGCTCGATCCCGGTGACGTTCCAGTCGCCGCGGGTGAGCTGGCGCTTCTCCTTGCCGGTGGCCAGGTCGTGCAGGTACAGGTGGCCCCAGTCGGACTTCTGGCTGAACCACAGGAACTCGTTGCTCTCCGGCAGGTAGCGCCAATTGACCGAATCCAGCGCCGGCGCGCTCTGGTACTGGGTGGCCACGGTCTCGGTGTAGACGTCGCGGACCTGGCCGGTGGCGGCGTCGGCCACGCGCAGGGTGGCGGACTTGTGGCCGCGGTCGGTGCTCACGAAGGCCAGGGTCTTGCCGTCGGGCGCCCACTGCACGTCTTCCCAGCCCTTGCCGCAGACCAGGTCGTCGGCGCAGGTGGAGCGGTGCTGGTCGGGCGGCATCCGCAGGCGCACCGTCTTCGGCGTGTCGCCCGAGAGGTCGATGACCACGCGCTCGATCAGGGTCACGTCCTCGTCGCCGGCGAACGGGTACTTCCACTGCTCGACCTTGGGCGCGCCCACGCCAGTGTCCACCAGCGTCATCGTGCTGGTCTTGCGCTGGTCCTGCTGGAAGGTGGCGATCTTGGTGCCGTCGGGCGACCACACCACCACCGCGTTGTCGGTGTGCTTCCAGCCGGCGTTGTCGGTGGCGTAGCCGTAGTCGGGCTTGCCGTCGAAGGTGAGCTGGGTTTCCTTGCCGGTGGCGACGTCGCGCAGCCACAGGTTCCAGCCGCGCACGAAGGCCTCGCGGGTGCCGTCGGGCGACGGTGCGCCGGGCTCGTCGCCGGCGGACGTCTTGATCTTGGCCACCGCCTGGCAGCCGGCGGCGTCGCAGCGGAACCCGCCGGCCATGCCGGACAGCGCCAGGCTGCCGTCGGCGTTGCGGCTGATCTTCAGCGGCGGCAGCTTGTCGGCCTGCACGGTGCGGGCCTTGCCGCCGCCGGCGGCGTTCATCGCGGCGGCCAGCGCCTGCGCGTCGAACGCCGGCGCGGTCTTGCCGGTGGCCGGGTCGAACCGCAGCACGCGGACCTTGCCGTCGGCCTGCTCGCGGTACACCAGGCTGCCATCGTCCAGCCACTGCGCCCCGCTGACGGCGTGGTCGACCAGCGGCCCGGTGCGGTCGCCCAGCATGCCGGCCGCGCGCGCGTAATCGGCCGCGGTCACCGACTGCGCCGCTACCGTCCCGGCGCCGGCCATCAGCAGCGCCCCCAAAACAACCTGCTTCGCATCCATCCCGGTCCTCGTGGCGATCCGCCGAACGGCATCCGGCCGATGCTAGCGCGGCGCGCCCGCCGCCGCCCCTGCCGATGGTCCCGCCGCGGGGCGCCGCTGTCATACTGGCCCCATGCCGCCCGCCCCGCCCGATCCCGCTCCGGGCCGCATCGCCGTGGTCATCCCCGCCCGCAACGAGGCCCTGCGCATCCGCGAGGTGGTGGAGGGCGCGCTGCGCCACTGCCCCCACGTGATCCTGGTCGACGACGGCTCCGACGACGGCACCGCCGAGGCGGTGGCCGACCTGCCGGTCACCGTGCTGCGCCACGCCAGCCGCATGGGCAAGGGCGCCGGCCTGCGCGACGGCTTCGCCGAGGCCCTGCGCCAGGGCCACGCCGCGGTGCTGACCATGGACGGCGACGGCCAGCACAGCGCCGAGGACATCCCGCGCCTGCTGGCCGCCGGCAACCGCTACCCGGGCTGGATCGTGATCGGCGCGCGCCTGCGCAAGCGCGCGAACCAGCCGCTGTACCGGCGGATGGCCAACGAGTTCGGCGACTGGGGCATCGCCTTCGGCACCGGTTACCAGGTGGCCGACAGCCAGAGCGGCCAGCGGCTGTACCCGGCCGAGGTCTGCCGCCTGGCCTGCGCCGGCATCCCCGGCGAGGACTTCGTGTTCGAGGCGCAGGTGGTGATGTCGGCCGCGCAGGAGCTGGGGACGCGCTGCGTCTCGGTGCCGATCGAGGCCCGCTACAGCCTGGTCCACGGCGCCCCGCAGTTCCGCCCCAGCCACTTCCGCCCGCTGCGCGACCTGTGGCGGATCACCAGCCACATCGTCCTGCAGTGCGTGCGCCGCGGCGGGCTGCGGCAGGTGCACCGCCGCGCCCGCGCCAACCCGCCGGTGATCGACGATCCCAGCGGCGAATTCGCCCGCCAACCGCTGCCCTCGCAGGCGCGCTGACCGGGCCCGCGCGGCCCGCGCGCTATCATCCGCGGCCCCATGCCCCACGCCGACCCCGACACGCACCCCGCCGCCACGCTGCGGGTGGACTACCTGGACGCGCCGCTCGACGCGCTTCTGGCCCAGCCGGGCCGGCTGGCGGTCTTCGGCTTCGGCGCCGACGCCCCGGCCACGCACGCCGACCCGCGCTACCTGCACGTGGCGCTGCCGGCGCACGGCCGCCCGCCGTTCGAATGCTGGACGGTGGACGGCGCGGTGCGCCAGGGCCGCGACGGCGACCTGGCCTGGAGCGAGGGCGGCGGGCTGCGCTTCGGCTCCCTGCAGCTGCCCGACCCGGGCGATGCCGCCGACGCCGCGGCCGCCGCCTACGCGCGGCTGCAGGCGGCGCTGGCCGCCAGCGCGTACCCGCACCCGCTGCGGATCTGGAACTACCTCGACGCGATCACCGAGGGCGAGGGCGACGCCGAGCGCTACCGCCGCTTCTGCGTGGGCCGCGCGCAGGGCATCGGGCGCGCGCTGGCGCCGGCCGAACTGCCCGCCGCCACGGCCATCGGCCATCCCGCGCGCACCGGCCGGCTGCAGCTGTACTGGCTGGCGGCGGCCACCCCGGGCACCCCGCTGGAGAATCCGCGCCAGGTCCAGGCCTGGCGCTACCCGCGCCAGTACGGCCCGCAGGCGCCCGGTTTCGCCCGCGCGCTGCTGCCGGCGTCGGGCGCGATGCCGCTGCTGCTGTCCGGCACCGCCGCGGTGGTCGGCCACGCCTCGCAGCACGGCGACTCGCTGGAGGCGCAGCTGGACGAGGTGTTGGCGAACCTGCGCAGCCTCGTCGCCACCGCGCGCGCGCTGCGGCCGGCGCTGGCGGCCGAGCCGGGCCCGGCGTCGCGGCTGAAGGTCTACGTGCGCGATGCCGCCGCGCTGGCGCGGGTGGACGCGCTGCTGCAGGCGCGGCTGCCGGCGGCGCCGCGGATCGTCCTGCACGGCCACGTCTGCCGCCGCGAACTGGCGGTGGAGATCGACGGCGTGCATGCTTGAGCCTTCGCGCCCGGCGGGCGCATCGACGGCGGAGCGGCGACGATGGGCGTG
>CAMLJA010000224.1 GCA_946480065.1 uncultured Thermomonas sp.
TCAGAGTGAGTGACTGGAGTTCAGACGTGTGCTCTTCCGATCTCAGCCGCCCGCCGCGGTGGCGCCCCCGGCGGCCGCGGTCGCGCAGGCCAGGCTGCCGGCGCCACCGGCGGTGCCCACCGCGCCTGCCGTGCCCGCCGGCAGCAACGCCCAGGCCGGCCAGGCATTGGCCGCCGCGGCTTCGCTGGCGGTCGCCGCGCGCCCCGCCCGCGAGGAGCGCCGCGCGACCGCGCGCGTGCGGCCGGCCGTGCTGCGCGCGCCGGGCAACGCCACCCGGGCGATCGCCGCGGTGGCGGAACCTCCCTTCGCGGCGACCGAACCCGACATCGCCACCCGGCCGTGGCCGCGGTCGATCCTGCCGCAGTACGCCGCCGGCGGCCTGACCGTGGGCTTCGGCGAGCACGCGCGCCAGGCCCTGCCGCGCAACCCGTTCCAGCCGGAGCCCGGCGTGGGCGGCCTGCCGGCGCCGTCCGCGGTCGCGCTGCCCGACGCCGGTAACGCCCCCGCGGCCGAAGGAACCCCGCCGCCGGACGCCCCCGCGCCGCAGCCCTGACGCCGCGGCATCCGCCGCGACCGCATCCGAGTTTCGAACCACAGAGGATCCCCGACGATGTCCCCAGTCGCCCCGCGCGCCTCCTTCCTGCGTCCCGCCCTGCTGTCCGTCGCGCTGGCGCTCGCCGCCGGTGGCACCGCCGGCTGGTATTCCTCGGCCCAGGCGCAGTCGCAGCCTGCGGTCGCGCCGGCGCCCGAGCTGGTCGCCGGCCTGCCG
This sequence comes from uncultured Thermomonas sp., assembly GCA_946480065.1. The sequence goes on from CAMLJA010000224.1 coordinate 770, forward strand.
GACTTCACCCGGCTGGTGGAGCGCGTGGGCCCGGCGGTGGTCAACATCCAGGCCGAGATCGGCGCCGGCGGGCGCACCGCCAGCCGCGGCCAGCCGCAGCTGCCCGACGACGAGGAGATCCCGGAGTTCTTCCGCCGCTTCTTCGGCCCCGGCATGCCGATGCCGGGCATGCCCGATGCCCGCCCGCGCGGGATGTCGCTGGGCAGCGGCTTCATCATCTCCGGCGACGGCTACGTGCTGACCAACCACCACGTGGTCGACGGTGCCGACAAGGTCACGGTGACGCTGTCCGACCGCCGCGAGTTCCCCGCCAAGGTGGTGGGCAGCGACGAGCAGTCGGACGTGGCGCTGCTGAAGATCGACGCCAGCGGGCTGCCCTCGCTGCGCATCGGCGACTCCAGCGCGCTCAAGTCCGGTCAGTGGGTGGTCGCCATCGGCTCGCCGTTCGGGCTGGATCATTCGGTCACCGCCGGCATCGTCAGCGCGGTCGGCCGCGCCAACCCGTACGCCGACCAGCGCTACGTGCCCTTCATCCAGACCGACGTGGCGATCAACCGCGGCAACTCCGGCGGCCCGCTGCTGGACACGCGCGGCCAGGTGGTCGGCATCAACTCGCAGATCTTCAGCAACTCCGGCGGCTACATGGGGGTGAGCTTCGCGATCCCGATCGACGTGGCGATGAACGCGGTGAAGCAGCTGAAGGCGACCGGCAAGGTCACCCGCGGCCAGCTGGGCGTGGTGGTGCAGGCGATCGGCCCCGATGCCGCCCGCGCCATGGGCCTGGGCGACACCCGCGGCGCGCTGGTCAGCGACGTGCAGCCGGGCAGCCCGGCCGAGCGCGCCGGCCTGCAGCGCCAGGACGTGATCCGCAGCGTCGACGGCCGGGCGATCATGGAATCCAGCGACCTGCCGCCGGTGATCGGCGCGATGGCGCCGGGGACCCGGGTGCAACTGGAAGTCATGCGCGACGGCAAGCCGCGCACCGTGTCGGTCACCCTGGGGGCGCTGGACGAGCGCACGGCCGCCGGGGGGCAGGACGGCGACGGCCTGCCGCAGGCGCCCTCGGCGGCCTCGTCCAACCCGCTCGGCATCGTCGGCGAGGACTTGCAGCCGCAGCAGCGCACGCGGCTGGGCCTGCAGCCGGGCGAGGGCGTGCTGGTGGCCGGGGTGGACGGCGCCGCCGCGCGCGAGGCCGGCCTGCGCCGCGGCGACGTGATCCTGGCGGTGGGCCGCACCGACGTGGCCAGCGCGGCCGCGCTGGACGCGCGGCTGCGCGCCGCCGGCGCCGGCAAGCCGGTGATGCTGCTGGTCCGCCGCGGCGCCGGCACCCAGTACATCACCGTGACCCCGCGGAAGGACTGAGTCGCCTTGCGCCCGCGCCCGCGTCCGCCGGGGCGCGGGCGGTCGCTGTGCGATAATGGCGCGTTGACCCCACCGAGCCGGCTGCGACCACGCTGCCGCCGCAGCCCCCGCCGCTTCGCACAGCCCGCCCCCATGCAGCACGACTCGATGCGGTTCATCCGCAACTTCTCCATCATCGCCCACGTCGACCACGGCAAGTCGACCCTGGCCGACCGCATCATCCAGCTGTGCGGCGGCCTGCAGGCGCGCGAGATGGAAGCCCAGGTACTCGATTCCAACCCGATCGAGCGCGAGCGCGGCATCACCATCAAGGCGCAGTCGGTCTCGCTGCCGTACACCGCGAAGGACGGCAACACCTACTTCCTGAACTTCATCGACACCCCCGGCCACGTCGACTTCAGCTACGAAGTCAGCCGCTCGCTGGCCGCCTGCGAAGGCGCGCTGCTGGTGGTGGACGCCGCGCAGGGCGTGGAGGCGCAGTCGGTGGCCAACTGCTACACCGCGGTGGAGCAGGGGCTGGAAGTGGTGCCGGTGCTGAACAAGATCGACCTGCCCACCGCCGACATCGACAAGGTGAAGGAGGAGATCGAGGCAGTGATCGGCATCGACGCCGCCGATGCCGTCGCCATCAGCGCCAAGACCGGGCTCAACGTCGGCGACGTGCTGGAGGCCATCGTCCAGCGCATCCCGCCGCCGAAGCCGCGCGACACCGACAAGCTGCAGGCGCTGATCATCGATTCCTGGTTCGACAACTACCTCGGCGTGGTCTCGCTGGTGCGGGTCATGCAGGGCGAGCTGAAGCCCGGCGACAAGATGCTGGTCATGAGCACCGGCCGCGCCCACCAGGTCGACGCGGTGGGCGTGTTCACGCCCAAGCGCAAGCCGCTGCCGGCGCTGCGCGCGGGCGAGGTGGGCTGGATCACCGCCAGCATCAAGGACGTCCACGGCGCCCCGGTGGGCGACACCCTGACCCTGGCCGCGGACCCGGCGCCGGCGCCGCTGCCCGGTTTCCAGGAAATGCAGCCGCGCGTGTTCGCCGGCCTGTTCCCGGTCGACGCCGAGGATTACCCCAGCCTGCGCGAGGCGCTGGACAAGCTGCGCCTGAACGACGCCGCGCTGCGCTTCGAGCCCGAAAGCTCGGAGGCGATGGGCTTCGGCTTCCGCTGCGGCTTCCTGGGCATGCTGCACATGGAGATCGTGCAGGAGCGGCTGGAGCGGGAATACGACCTCAACCTGATCAGCACCGCGCCCACCGTGGTCTACGAGGTCCTCAAGACCGACGGCGGCATCGTGCCGATGGACAACCCGGCCAAGCTGCCGCCGGCCAACATGGTGGCGGAGATCCGCGAGCCGATCATCCGCGCCAACATCCTCACCCCGCCGGACTACGTCGGCAACGTCATCAAGCTGTGCGAGGAAAAGCGCGGCGTGCAGGTCGGCATCACCTACATGGCCAGCCAGGTGCAGATCAGCTACGAGCTGCCGATGGCCGAGGTGGTGCTGGACTTCTTCGACAAGCTGAAGTCGGTCAGCCGCGGCTACGCCTCGCTGGACTACCACTTCCTGCGCTTCGAGGCCGGCCCGTTCGTGCGCGT
>CAMLJA010000225.1 GCA_946480065.1 uncultured Thermomonas sp.
TTTCGGCGAACGGGCCGTCGGTCACCCGCGCCAGCCCGTCGCGCACGCGCAGGGTCCGCGCGCCGGCGGGGTCCTCCAGCTGCTGCGAACCCAGCAGGCAGCCGGCGTCGCGCAGGGCGTCCGCCTTCTCGAAGCAGCCGCGCATCAGCCGGTCGTACTCCTCCGCCGGGAGGTCCGCCAGCAGGTCGGGGTCGATGTGGATCAGGGTCAGGTACTGCATCGGGCGGCCTGCGAACGGGGCCCCGATGATGCCGTGGCCGCCCCGCGCGCACAAACTGAATGCGCGACCGAAAAAATTTCCGCCGGGATGTCGATTCCGGCCGCCGCCGCTCGTCGTCCTTCCTGCAAGCGGGCCAGGTTCGCCCGCGCGGAGGACGATATGAAAGTGATGGTGATGGTCAAGGCCACGACCGACTCGGAAGCCGGCGTGATGCCGGGCACCGACCTGCTGGAAGCGATGGGCCGGTTCAACGAGGAGTTGGTCAACGCCGGGGTGATGCTGGCCGGCGAGGGGCTTCGCCCCAGCTCGCACGGCGTGCGCGTGGCCTTCGACGGCCCGCAGCGGCGCGTCATCGACGGCCCGTTCGCGGAAACGCGCGAGCTGGTGGCCGGCTTCTGGCTGTGGCAGGTCCGGTCGATGGACGAGGCGATCGAATGGGCCAAGCGCTGCCCGAACCCGATGCCCGGCCCGTCCGAGCTGGAGATCCGCCCGCTGTACGAGGCCGCCGACTTCGGCGACGCCTTCACCCCCGAGCTGCGCGCGCAGGAAGACCGCCTGCGCGAGCGCCTCGGCGACTGACCCCGACATCCGACAGGAGAACGCCCACATGAAGATCGTCACCAGCCTGAGTTTCCAGGGCCAGTGCCGCGCCGCCTTCGAGTTCTATGCCGACGTCCTGGGCGGCAGGATCACCGCGGCCATGCCCTATGCCGACGCCCCGCCGGGCATGCCCATTGCCGAGGACAAGTACAAGGCCTGGCTGATGCACTGCTGGCTCGAAGTCGGCGACCAGGCGCTGATGGGCGCCGACATGGACACCGCCTGGGCGCCCAACGTCGACAAGCCCAGGAACGGTTTCGACGTCACCCTGCACACCGAGGACCGCGCGCAGGCGGCCCGCTGGTTCGAACGGCTGTCGGAGGGCGGCCGCGTCGTGATGGCGTTCGGCGAGACCTTCTGGTCACCCGGCTTCGGCTCGCTGGTCGACAGGTTCGGCGTGCCGTGGATGATCAACGTCGTCCCCGCCCCCGGCTGGGCCCCGACACAGGCCTGATCCGCACTTTCTCCAATCCAACAGACAACAGGACATCCCATGCCCCGCAATCTCTACGTCACGCTGCCGGTGAAGGACCTGGACCGCAGCGTCGACTTCTTCGAAGCCCTGGGCTTTTCGTTCAACCCGCAGTTCACCAGCGAGAACGGCGCCGCCTTGGTCATCAACGACAACACCAGCGTGATGCTGGTGGCCGAGGCGTTCTTCTCCACACTGTCCAAGGTGCCGATCACCGACCCGCGCAAGGCCACCGAGGCGCTGTTCTCGCTGTCGCTGGACAGCCGTGACGAGGTGGACGCGCTGGTGCGCAAGGCGATCGCGGCCGGCGCCACCGAAGGCCATGACCCGGAGGACCTGGGCTTCATGTATTCGTGGGCCTTCGTGGACCTGGACGGCCACCAGTGGGGCGTGTTCCACATGGACGCGTCGCAGATGCCGGCGCAGTAAGCCGGCGCTTGCGTGGCCGGGGCGGGCGATGGTGTCATCGGCGCGATGACCGCCGACGACCTCCATCGCCGCCTCGACGCCCTGTGGCGGATGGAATCGCCCAGGCTGCTGGCGCGGCTGGCGCGCATCACCGGCAACCTGGACACCGCCGAGGAACTGGCGCAGGACGTGCTGGTGGCCGCGCTGGAGCGCTGGCCGCGCGACGGCGTGCCCGACAACCCGGCGGCGTGGCTGATGCAGGCCGCCAAGCACCGCGGCATCGACCACCTGCGCCAGCGCCGGTTGCACGCGCGCAAGCAGGACGAATTCGGCATCGAATTGACGCTGCACGGAGCCGACATGCAGGGCGACGAGGCGGAGCGGCGGGCGGAGGACGACATCGGCGACGACCTGCTGCGGCTGGTGTTCGCCAGCTGCCATCCGGTCCTGCCGATGGAGTCGCGAGTGGCGCTGACGCTGCGCCTGCTGGGCGGCCTGACCACCGCGGAGATCGCGCGCGCCTTCCTGCAGCAGGAGGCCACGGTGGCGCAGCGCATCGTCCGCGCCAAGCGCACGCTGGCCGAGAAGCAGGTGGCCTTCGAGGTGCCGCGCCGGGCCGAGCTGCCGGAGCGGCTCGATGCCGTGCTGGAGGTGGTCTACCTGGTCTTCAACGAAGGCTACGCGGCGACCAGCGGCGACGACTGGATGCGCCCGGCGCTGTGCGAGGAGGCGCTGCGGCTGGGGCGGGTGCTGGCAGGCCTGCTGCCCGCGCAGCCGGAAGTGCTGGGACTGCTGGCACTGATGGAGCTGCAGGCGGCGCGGATGCCGGCGCGCACCCGCGCCGATGGCGCCCCGGTGCTGCTGGCGGAGCAGGACCGCGCGCGCTGGGACCGGCTGCAGATCCAGCGCGGGCTGCAGGCGCTGGCGGCGGCGCAGCGGCTGGGCGGCGTCGACGGCCCCTACGCGCTGCAGGCGGCGCTGGCGGCCTGCCATGCGCGCGCGCCGCGCTTCGAGGACACCGACTGGGCCGGCATTGCCGCGCTGTACGCGCGCCTGCTGCGGGTGGCGCCCTCGCCGGTGGTGGCGCTCAACCGCGCGGTGGCGGTGTCGCGCGCGCAGGGCCCGGCGGTGGCGCTGCCGCTGGTGGACGCCTTGGTGGCGGAGGCGAAGCTGCGCGGCTACCCGCCGCTGCACGCGGTGCGCGGGGACCTGCTGGAATCGCTGGGTCGCCGCGACGAGGCGCGGGCCGAGTTCGCGCGCGCCGCCGCCCTGACCGGCAACGCGCGCGAGCGCGAGGTGCTGCTGGCGCGCGCCGCGGCCTGCGCGGCGGCCTGACGCACGAAGCCGCCCGCGGGCGGCTTCGTGCGTGCCGGGCGGCGGCGGTCAGCGGCCGGCCACGTCCTCGCGGAATTCGCGCCGCACCCACCCGTCGATCATCCGCTTCTCGTAGCGCAGCGGGTCGCTTTCGCGCATCGGGCTGCTGCCGAGCAGGAACGCCGGGTCCGACAGGGTGCGCTCGCCTTCGGCCAGCACCCGGCCGTCCGCGTCCAGGCGCTGGAAGCGCAGGGTCATCCGCGGCGGGTAGATGTCGCGGAGGATGCGCACGTCCTGCATGCCGAACCGGCGCCACGGCTCGTACTCGCCGGCGCGGTCGATGTCCAGGATGGTCACCTGCAGGTGCTCGCCGGCGGGCAGCCGCGCCTCCGCGCGGGTCTGCAGGTAGCGCGCCAGGTCGGTGAGCCAGGTGCCGCGCGCGGCTTCCCACGCGTTGCGGCTCTGGCGCAGCTCGGTGAAGGTCGCGGGGTCCGCCCAGGCGACCTGGACCGGGCCGGCGTCGGGCAGCGCGCGCGGCGCGCCGGCGGCCAGCATGCCGCCGCCGGTGGACGCGCAGGCGGCCAGCGAAAGCGCGAGGGCGAGGGCGGTCAGGGGCAGGCGCATGGCGGCAACTCCGTGGGGGACGCCACCAGTGTGCGCCGATGCGCCGCGCGGGGCGAGGCGCCGGGGATCGTCA
>CAMLJA010000226.1 GCA_946480065.1 uncultured Thermomonas sp.
CACGGCCGGCGCCGCGCTGCCGTCGCCCGGCCACTCCAGCACCAGGCGGGCGCCGTCGGCGGCCGCCTCGATGCGCGGGGGCAGCGCCTTCACCGTGCCGGCAAGGTCGAACACCACCCGCACGGTGCCGGGTTCCGGCTGGCCGGTGCGGACGCCGCGGATGGCACCGGTGGCGGCGGGCAGGCCCAGCCGCGGCGCCAGCCGGCTGGAGGGGAAGTCCACCACCAGGCGCTCGGGGCCGTGCAGTTCGATCACGCGGTATTCGCCGGCGCGGTCCAGCAGCACTTCGGCGCGCGTGCCGGTAGCCCCGGCATCCACGCGCAACTGCTTGATTTCAGAGGCGTTGGCAAGGTTCCAGCACAGCGCTGCCAGCAGCGCCGCTGCCAGCAAGGCTTGTTCGAGGCGGATCCCCTTGACCTGCATGGGCCGGAGTTAAGCACTTGTTAGCCAGAGGCGCAAGTACTTTTCCCTTCATAATCCGTGACCTGCCGTACTTTCCTGAATCGGGCGTCAACAAGCGCGCGCAAGTCTCATTCCGCGCCCAGCGCCGCCAGCCAGGTCTCGCCCGCCGGTCCCAGCGGGCGCAGCCGGCAGCGGCGGCCGCTGCCGGCCATCTCCAGCTCCACCGCCAGGTCCGCCGGCGGCAGCGCCCCGCGCCCGCGCTCCGGCCACTCGACCAGCCACAGCCGCGCCTCGGCGGGGTCCAGCCCGAGGTATTCCAGCTCCCCGGGGTCGCCGATGCGGTACAGGTCCAGGTGCAGGGCCAGGCCGCCGTCGGCCAGCGGGTACTGCTCCACCAGCGTGTAGGTGGGGCTGCGGATGGTGCCGGCCACGCCGAGCGCCCGCAGCAGCGCCCGCGCCAGGGTCGACTTCCCGGCGCCCAGGTCGCCGTGCAGGTGGACCACGGCGTGCGCCGGGAGGCAGGCGGCCAGGCGCTCGCCCAGCGCGCGGGTGGCGGCCTCGTCGGGCAACTCCAGTTCGCGCACGTCAGCGCCGCATCGGGTTGGCCAGCCGCCGCAGCCACGGCAGCAGGTCGGACGGCAGCAGGCCGCGTTCGCCCTCCTCGCGCACCGCGGCGTCGCCGGCGGCGGCGTGCAGCAGCGCGCCGGCCAGCGCGGCGTCGTGGGCGGGCAGGCCCTGCGCCCGCAGCGCGGCGATGCAGCCGGTGAGCAGGTCGCCCATCCCCGCCACCGCCATCCCGGGGTTGCCTGCGCAGACCACGGCGGGCGGCTGCTCGGCCGAGGCCACCAGCGTGCCCGCGCCCTTGAGCACCACGGTGCCGCCCAGCCGCGCCTGCAGGGTCTGCGCGGCGCCGAACCGGTCCCGCTGGATCGCGGCGGGATCCACGCCGAGCAGGCGGGCGGCCTCGCCGGGGTGCGGGGTGGCCACGTCCTGCGCCCGCAGGCTGCCGCGCGCGGCCGCCAGCAGCGCCAGCGCGTCGGCATCGACCACCCGCGGCGCATCCGCCCGCCAAGCGGCATCGAACACCGCCTGCGACCACGCCGAGCGGCCCAGCCCGGGGCCCAGCGCGACCACGTCCGCGCGATCCAGCAGGCCGGCGAGCACGTCGCCGTCCTCGACCGCATGCACCATCAGTTCCGGCCGCCGCGCCAGCAGCGCGGCCGCGTGGCTCGCCCGGGTGGCCACGCTGACCAGGCCGGCGCCCGCGCGCAGCGCGGCCTCCGCCGCCAGCAGGATGGCGCCGCCGGTGCCGGCGTCCCCGCCGATGCACAGCACGTGGCCGTTGCGGCCCTTGTGGGAATCGCGCGGCCGCAGCGGGAAGAAGCCGGCCAGGGCGTCGGCGCGCCAGGCGAACGCGGCCGGCGCGATCCCGTCCAGCGCCTCCGGCGGCAGGTCCAGCGCCGCCAGCTCCAGTTCGCCGGCGTGGTCCAGCGCGACGCCGGTGCGCAGGCCGCGGTGGCGGGCCAGGAACTGCAGGGTGCGGTCGGCCACCACCGCCGCGCCCGGGGCGTGGCCACGGTCGGCGTCGATCCCGCTGGGCACGTCCAGCGCCAGCACCGGCGCAGGATGCGCGTTGATGGCATCCACCAGCGCCCTGCCCGCGCCGTCGGGGGCGCGCGACAGCCCGATCCCGAACAGCGCGTCGACCACCAGCTCGGCGTCCGGCAGGCCGCCGTCGAAATCGTCCACCCGGCCGCCGCCGGCCTGGTAGTCCGCGCAGGCGCGCCGGGCCAGCGCGGTGGCCGGCGGCTGCAGGCGCAGCACCCGCACGTCGCGCCCCGCCTCCAGCGCGTGCCGCGCCAGCACGTAGCCGTCGCCGCCGTTGTTGCCGGGCCCGCAGGCCACCACGATCCGCAGCGCGCGCGGCCAGTGCCGCAGCGCGCAGCGCCAGCCCGCCTCGCCGGCGCGCGCCATCAGCGCGAACGCATCGTCGCCCGCGGCGCGGGCCTCGACGGCGCGCAGCGCGGCGGTGTCGTACAGCGGGTAGGGGCTGTGCATCGGGGGATTCTAGAACGCGCTCCTATACTGCGCGCATGCCGCCCGCCCCGCCCGATCCCGCCGCCCTGGCGGCCCGCATCCGCGCGCTGGCGCGGGCCGCGGGCTTCCAGCGGGTGGGCATCTCCGGCATCGCGCTGGGCGAGGACGAGGCCCACCTGCTCGACTGGCTGGCGCAGGGCCTGTACGGCTCGATGGACTGGATGGCCCGCCACGGCGCGCTGCGGGCGCGGCCGGCCGAACTGCTGCCGGGCACGCTGCGGGTGATCTCCGTGGGGCTGGACTACGGCCAGGACCCGGACGCGGCCTGGGCCGCCCTGGACGCCGGCGAACGCGCCTACGTGGCCCGCTACGCGCTGGGCCGCGACTACCACAAGCTGCTGCGCAACCGACTGCAAAAGCTGGCGGAGCAGGTGCAGGCGGAGATCGGCCCGTTCGGCTACCGCGCCTTCACCGACTCCGCGCCGGTGCTGGAACGCGCGCTGGCGCGCAATGCCGGGCTGGGCTGGATCGGCAAGCACACCTGCCTGATCGACCGCGACGGCGGCAGCTGGTTCTTCCTCGGCGAACTCTTCGTCGACATCCCGCTGCCGGTGGATCCGCCGGCCAGCGCGCACTGCGGCACCTGCACCCGCTGCATCGACATCTGCCCGACCCGGGCCATCACCGCCCCGTACCGGCTGGACGCGCGCCGCTGCATCTCCTACCTGACCATCGAGCACGACGGCAGCATCGACGAGGACCTCCGTCCGCTGATCGGCAACCGCATCTTCGGCTGCGACGACTGCCAGCTGGCCTGCCCGTGGAACAAGTTCGCCCGCCGCACCGACGAGCCCGACTTCCGCGCCCGCAACGGGCTGGACCGGGCCACGCTGGCCGAGCTGTTCGCGTGGGAGGAGGACGAATTCCTGCGCCGGACCGAAGGCAGCGCGATCCGCCGCAGCGGCCACGAGCGCTGGCTGCGCAACATCGCCGTCGCGCTGGGAAACGCGCCGACCACGCCGGCCGTCCTGGCCGCGCTGGCCAGCCGCCGCGACCATCCCTCGCCGGTGGTGCGCGAACACGTGGCGTGGGCGCTGGCCCGGCATGAGGACTCGGGGCGCCAACCCGCTCGCAGGCCCGTCGCGCCCGGGGCACCCCGGGACACGCCGTGAATACATCCATGTAGGCTCATCGGCGGCGTCCGTGCCGCCGATG
>CAMLJA010000227.1 GCA_946480065.1 uncultured Thermomonas sp.
CATCGGCAACGAGGCCTGCGAGCGCTTCAGCTTCTACGGGATGCGCAACATCCTGGTGCAGTTCCTGGTCAGCAGCGTGATCCTGGCCTACGTGCCGGAGGCGGAGCGGCAGGGCGTCGCCAAGGACGTGTTCCACAGCTTCGTGATCGGGGTGTACTTCTTCCCGCTGCTGGGCGGCTGGCTGGCCGACCGCTGGTTCGGGAAATACAACACCGTGCTGTGGTTCTCGCTGGTCTATTGCGCCGGCCATGCGTGCCTGGCGCTGTTCGAGGGCAGCCGCACCGGCTTCTACACCGGCCTGTTCCTGATCGCGCTGGGCAGCGGCGGGATCAAGCCGCTGGTGGTGAGTTTCTGCGGCGACCAGTTCACCGCCGCCAACAAGCACCTGGCGAAACTGGTCTTCGACGGCTTCTACTGGACGATCAACTTCGGCAGCTTCTTCGCCTCGCTGCTGATGCCGCTGTTCCTGCGCAACTTCGGGCCGGCGGTGGCGTTCGGCATCCCGGGCGCGCTGATGTTCCTCGCCACCTTCATCTTCTGGCTGGGCCGCAGGCAGTACGTGCGGGTGCCGCCGACCCGTGGCGAGGACCCGGATTCCTTCCTCAATGTCGCGCGCAGCGCGCTGCTGGCGCATGCGCCGGGAGAGGGCAGGCCGGGCCTGCTGGTGGCCGGATTCGGCGCGCTGCTGGCGGTGGCGATGCTGGGATGCTGGCTGCTGCAGGCGGCGTTCGGCGTCGCGCTGCCGTTCTGGCCGGCCGACTTCCACTTCGTCATCACCGCCTGCCTGGCGCTGGGTGCGCTGATCGCGTTTGGCGGCATGGGCGTGTCGATGCAATTGGAGCGCGCACGCGGGCAGCACCCGGATGTGGCGGTGGATGGCGTGCGGGCCGTGCTGCGCATCCTGATCGTGTTCGCGTTGACCACGCCGTTCTGGTCGCTGTTCGACCAGAAGGCCAGCACCTGGGTGATCCAGGGCAAGGCGATGAGCGTGCCGCACGAGGCGTGGTGGTGGCCGAGCTGGCTGGTCAAGGAAGCGGGGCAGATGCAGGCGCTGAACCCGCTGCTGATCATGCTGCTGATCCCGTTCAACAACTTGGTGCTGTACCCGGCGCTGCGGCGGCTGGGCTACGAGCCCACGCCGCTGCGCCGGATGGGCTGGGGCATCGCCTTCGCCGGCGTGGCCTGGGTGATCGCCGGGTTGATCCAGCTGGAGATCGACGGTGGCGCGCCCACCTCGCTGGCGCTTCAGGCCTGGCCATACCTGCTGCTGACGTTCGGCGAGGTGCTGGTGTCCGCCACCGCGCTGGAGTTCGCCTACAGCCAGGCCAGGCAGTCGATGAAGGGCGTGATCATGGCGTTCTGGTACCTGGCCAGCACCTTCGGCAGCCTGTGGGTGCTTTTGACCAACGTGGCGGTGCGCAACGACGCGGTGACCGCGCGCATCGCCGGCACCGGCTGGAGCGAGAACGCGTTCCTGATGTTCTTCTTCGCCGGGTTCGCCTTCGTCGCGGCGCTGGCCTTCGCGGCCTATGCCCGCACCTATCCGATGCAGGACCACTACCGGGCGGCCTAGGACATGCAGCTTTCGATCACCGTCATCATCGTCGTGCTCACCGCGCTGGTGTCGTGGCGGGCCTTCCACGACCGCCGCCTGATGGACCGCCTGATCCTGTGGCCGCCGGCGGTGGAGCGCCGCCACCAGTACGACCGCCTGCTGACCTACGGCTTCGTGCATGCGGACTGGATGCACCTGCTGTTCAACATGGTCACTTTGTGGTCGTTCGGCAGCGCGGTGGAGCGGGTGTTCGTGCAGTGGATCGGGGTGCCGGGCTTCGTGGCGTTCTACCTGTCGGCGATCGTGGCCTCGATCCTGCCCACCTATTTGGCCCACCGCCGCGACGCCGGCTACCGCAGCCTGGGGGCCAGCGGCGGGGTGTCGGCGGTGCTGTTCGCCTACATCCTGTTCGACCCGTGGTCGAAGCTGATCATCTTCCCCATCCCGGTGCCGCTGCCGGCGTTCCTGTTCGCCCTGCTGTACGTGGGCTACAGCGTGTGGATGGACCGCCGCGGCGGCGGCAACGTCAACCACAGCGCGCACCTGTGGGGCGCGGCCTACGGCGTGGCCTTCACCCTGCTGCTGGAGCCGCGCGTTCTCGCCCACTTCACGCAGTCGCTGTTCGGATGAACGCCCCACGCCCACGGAGCCCGCGATGACCGCCATCCGCCACGACGCCGCCCACCAGCGCTTCGTCACCGAGGTCGACGGCCACACCGCCTACGTCGAGTACGAGCCCGGCGACACCGCGCTGGCCATCACCCACACCATCGTGCCGAAGGAGATCGGCGGCCGCGGGATCGCCGGCGACCTGGTCCGCGCGGTGATGCTGCACGCGCGCGCCGAGGGCCTGCGGGTGGATCCGCAGTGCTCGTACGCCGACGCCTGGATGCGCAAGCACCCGGAATTCGAGGGCCTGCGCGCTTGAGCCGCCCGGGGCGCGTAGAATGCGCGCCCCATGCGCCTGAACCGACACATCGCCGACAGCGGCGCCTGCTCCCGCCGCGAGGCGGACCGCCTGATCGCCGAGGGCCGGGTGACCGTGAACGGGCTGCGGGCCCGGATCGGCGCCGAGGTGGGCGAGGGCGACGAGGTCCGGATCGACGGCAACGTGCTGGCCGCCCGCACCGCGGCCCGGGGCCAGCGCCGCCACGTCTACATCGCGCTGAACAAGCCGGTGGGCATCACCTGCACCACCGAGTCGGACGTGAAGGGCAACATCGTGGACTTCGTGGGCCACGAGCAGCGGATCTTCCCGGTCGGCCGCCTGGACAAGGAGTCCGAAGGACTGATCCTGCTGACCAGCAACGGCGACATCGTCAACCGCATCCTGCGGGCCGAGAACAAGCTGGAGAAGGAATACCTGGTGGCGGTGAACCATCCCGTCACCGACGAATTCCTGCGCGCCATGGCCCGGGGCGGGGTGCCGGTCCACGGCCAGCCCACGCTGCCCTGCAAGACCGGCAAGCTGGGTCGGTTCGGGTTCCGGATCGTGCTGGTGCAGGGCCTGAACCGGCAGATCCGGCTGATGGCCGCCCACTTCGGCTACCGGGTCAAGCAGCTGCACCGGGCCCGGATCGGGGCGGTCAAGCTGGGGCGGCTCAAGCCGGGCCAGTGGCGCAACCTGACCGACCAGGAACTGCGCGGCCTGCTGCCCGACCACGCCGACTGGTAGCCCCCGGGTCCCGGCCGGGCCGCCCCGGCGGCCGGAAAAAACGCCGCCCCCCGTTCACACTTGTGGACGAAAAAAGAGTATGGTGCGCGCACTGTTTCAAGCGGGATCACGGTACATCGTGACCCGATGCGGTAGATCCATCGCGATCCGCTACATCGTGTGCGTTACCCCTTGCTCGACAGTCTCGGCCCGGCACTGGGCCGTGCCAACACCAACGCAGTTACCAAGGAGTAGCAAACATGTCGGATCGTCAGACCGGTACCGTCAAGTGGTTCAACGACGCCAAGGGCTTCGGCTTCATCACCCCGGAAAGCGGCCCGGACGTCTTCGTCCACTTCCGCTCGATCCAGGGCACCGGCTTCAAGTCCCTGCAGGAAGGCCAGAAGGTCTCCTTCAAGGTCGTGCAGGGCCAGAAGGGCCTGC
>CAMLJA010000228.1 GCA_946480065.1 uncultured Thermomonas sp.
TGAATGCGCGCGGCCTGACACGCGCGCGGGCATCGCGCTAGACTCCCCGTCCCGCGTCGATGACCGAGCTCGACGCGGCTCCGCTGCAAGGGGACCTGCTTGAACGTTTCCACCGACCGCCAGGACGCCCGCGCGCCGCTGCGCGACCACGTCGCCAATTCCGTGCGCCGCTACCTGCACGACCTGGACGGCTGCGACACCGACGACCTGTACGAGATCGCCCTGCGCGAGCTGGAGATTCCGCTGTTCGCCGAGGTGCTGCGCCACTGCGAGGGCAACCAGAGCCGCGCCGCGGCGATGCTGGGCATCCACCGCGCCACCCTGCGCAAGAAGCTGCGCGACTACGGCATGGGCTGAGGCGGCGCCGGACCGCGGCCTATAATGGCTGCTTCCCTCAGCCGCTCACCGCCCTCCATGACCGCTGCCGCCCCCGCCGGCGGCGCATTCGCCGGCCCGCCGGTGACCGTGCGCCGCGCCCTGCTGTCCGTTTCCGACAAGACCGGCCTGGTCGAACTGGCCCGCGCCCTGGCCGCGCGCGGCGTGGCCCTGCTGTCCACCGGCGGCACCGCCAAGGCGCTGCGCGAGGCGGGCCTGGCGGTGCAGGACGTCAGCGAGGCCACCGGCTTCCCCGAGATGATGGACGGCCGGGTCAAGACCCTGCACCCGGTCGTGCACGGCGGGCTGCTGGGCCGCGCCGGCGTCGACGAGGCGGTGATGGCCGAACACGGCATCGGCGCCATCGACCTGCTGGTGCTGAACCTGTACCCGTTCGAGGCGGTCACCGCGCGCGCCGACTGCACGCTGGCCGAGGCGGTGGAGAACATCGACATCGGCGGCCCGGCGATGCTGCGCAGCGCGGCGAAGAACTTCGCCCGGGTGGCGGTGGCCACCGACCCGGCGCAGTACGCGGGGCTGCTGGCGGAACTCGATGCGCACGACGGCGCGCTGTCCGCGCAGACCCGCTTCGCGCTGTCGGTGGCGGCGTTCAACCGGGTCGCGCAGTACGACGCCGCGATCAGCAACTACCTCTCGGCGATCACCGACGCCTCCGCCGCGGTGCCGGTGCGCGGCCCCTTCCCGGCCCAGGCCAACGGCAGCTTCATCAAGGTCATGGACCTGCGCTACGGCGAGAACCCGCACCAGCACGCCGCGTTCTACCGCGACCTGTGGCCGGCGCCGGGCTCGCTGGCCACGCTGGAGCAGCTGCAGGGCAAGGAGCTGAGCTTCAACAACATCGCCGACAGCGACGCCGCCTGGGAATGCGTGCGCCAGTTCGAGCTGCCGGCCTGCGTGATCGTCAAGCACGCCAACCCCTGCGGCGTCGCCGTGGGCACCGGCTGCCTTGATGCCTACGAACGCGCCTACGCCACCGACCCCACCAGCGCGTTCGGCGGCATCCTCGCCTTCAACACCCCGCTCGACGGCGCCACCTGCAAGGCCATCCTCGACCGCCAGTTCGTCGAGGTGCTGATCGCGCCGGACTACGACGCCGAGGCGCTGGCCTACGCGAAGAAGAAGGCCAACGTACGGGTGCTGCGCATCGCGCTGGCGCCGCCGTCGCCCGGCTTCATCGACACCAAGCGGGTCAACTCGGGGATGCTGATGCAGACCGCCGACGCCCGCGTGGTCGGCCGCGACGAGCTGAAGGTGGTGACCAGGCTGGCGCCGACCGAGGCGCAGTTCGCCGACCTGCTGTTCGCGTGGAAGGTGGCCAAGTTCGTGAAGTCCAACGCCATCGTGTATGCCAAGGACCAGCGCACGATCGGCGTGGGCGCCGGGCAGATGAGCCGGGTGTATTCGGCGCGCATCGCCGGCATCAAGGCGCAGGACGCGGGGCTGGTGGTGCCGGGCTCGGTGATGGCCAGCGACGCGTTCTTCCCGTTCCGCGACGGCATCGACGCCGCCGCCGAAGCCGGCATCAAGGCCGTGATCCAGCCGGGCGGCTCGATGCGCGACGCCGAGGTGATCGCCGCGGCCGACGAACACGGGATCGCGATGGTGTTCACCGGCGTCAGGCACTTCAGGCATTGATGCCTTTGATCGTCATTCCCGCGAAAGCGGGCCGCTACTGACAGACGTACATCTGTCCAATCGCTCCACTGCTCGTTCGCCTGCAATTCCATTTCGCAATCGACTCTGGAAAATCAAAGGCTGGATTCCCGCCTGCGCGGGAAGGACAGCCCGGGGATTCAGCATGAAACTTCTCGTCATCGGATCCGGCGGCCGCGAGCACGCGCTGGCGTGGAAGCTGGCGCAGTCGCCGCGGGTCTCCCAGGTGCTGGTGGCGCCGGGCAACGCCGGCACCGCGACCGAGGCCAAGTGCCGCAACGTGGCGGTGAAGGCCACCGACATCGACGGGCTGCTGGCGCTGGTGGAGCGCGAGGGCGTCTCGGTCACCGTGGTCGGGCCGGAGCAGCCGCTGGTGGCCGGCGTGGTCGATGCGTTCCGCGCCCGCCGGCACCGGATCTTCGGGCCCACCGCCGCGGCCGCGCAGCTGGAGGGCAGCAAGGCCTTCGCCAAGGACTTCCTGGCGCGGCACGGCATCCCCACCGCGTTCTACGCCGTGCACACCGAGGTCGACGCCGCGCTCGCCTACGTCCGCGGGAAAGGCGCGCCGATCGTGGTCAAGGCCGACGGCCTGGCCGCGGGCAAGGGCGTGATCGTGGCGATGACGCTGGAAGAAGCCGAGGCCGCCGTGCGCGACATGCTGGCCGGCAACGCGTTCGGCGAGGCCGGCGCACGGGTGGTGATCGAGGAATTCCTGGAGGGCGAGGAAGCCAGCTTCATCTCGATGGTGGACGGCGCCACCGCGCTGCCGATGGCCACCAGCCAGGACCACAAGCGCGTGGGCGACGGCGACACCGGCCCCAACACCGGCGGCATGGGCGCCTACTCGCCCGCGCCGGTGGTGACGCCCGAGGTGCACGCGCGGGTGATGCGCGAGGTGGTGGAACCCACCGTGCGCGGCATGGCCGCCGACGGCGTGCACTTCACCGGGTTCCTGTACGCCGGGCTGATGATCGACGCGGCCGGCGCGCCGAAGGTGATCGAATTCAACGTGCGCTTCGGCGACCCGGAGACCCAGCCGGTGATGCTGCGCCTGCAGTCCGACCTGGTCGACCTGGTCGAGGCCGCCATCGACGGCCGCCTCCAGGGCCTGGACGCGCAGTGGGACCCGCGCCCGTCGCTGGGCGTGGTGATGGCATCGAAGCCCTATCCGGCCGCGCCGGTCACCGGCGAGGCGATCGCCGGGCTGGACGCGGTGCCGCCCACCGCCAAGGTCTTCCACGCCGGCACCGCGCTGGACGACGACGGCCGCATCGTGACTGCCGGCGGGCGGGTGCTGTGCGTGTGCGCGCTGGGCGATTCGGTGTCCGCGGCGCAGCGCAACGCCTACGCCGGCGTCGACGCGATCGCGTGGGCGCACGAGTTCCACCGCGGCGACATCGGCTGGCGCGCGATCGCCCGCGAGCGCGCCGCTGGCTGAATCAGCCGGCGCTGCCGGTCGCCGCCACCAGCGTCTTGCCCGCGCCGTGCGGGGCGCTGCGCAGGTACTGCGGCGGCGCCGCGGCCTGCGCGCCCAGCGCGGCGGCGG
>CAMLJA010000229.1 GCA_946480065.1 uncultured Thermomonas sp.
TACGCGGGCTTCGAGGACGTGTTCGCGCGCACCATCACCTTCAACTTCCAGGCCGAGGACCGCTGAGCGCGCAAGCCGCGGATTCACGCCCGGCATACCCCGCAGTCCGTTAGCGTTCATCTTGCCGTCGCCTGCATCGGCGACCCTGTTCATCTATCGGAACGCCAGCGAACCCCATGCCGCAATCCCCCCGCCGTGCCGTGTCCCGCTGCTTTGCCCTGCTGCTGTCCGCGCTGGCCCCGCTGGGGGCGATGGCGCAGTCGCAGGGCCTGGAGATCGACATCGTCGGCGGCAACGCCGCGGCGCTGCCGATCGCGGTGGTGCCGTTCGGCGGCGACTGCGGCGGCACCGACGTGGCCGGCGTGGTGCGCGCGGACCTGGGCCGCTCCGGCCAGTTCCGCCCGCAGGACGTGGCCGCGCTGCCGGAGCGCCCGACCCGCGGCAGCGAGGTGGCCTACCCGGCGTGGCGGATGGCGCGCCAGGACTTCCTGCTGGTGGGCCGCTGCCTGGCCGATGCCGCCGGCTACCGGACCGAGTACGAACTGTTCGACGTGGCCCGGCAGGAGCGGCTGCTGGGCTTCGCACTGACCGCGCCGGCGGCGTCGATGCGCGACGTCGCCCACCAGGTCAGCGACGCGGTGTACGAGAAGATCCTGGGCGTGCCGGGCGCGTTCTGGACCCGGATCGCCTACGTCACCGCCGAAGGCCTGGGCCGCAACGCCCGCTACGCGCTGATGGTGGCCGATGCCGACGGCTGGAACCCGCGCACGGTGGTCAATTCCACCGAGCCGCTGATGTCGCCGTCGTGGAGCCCGGACGGGCGCAGGCTGGCCTACGTCAGCTTCGAGGGCGGCAACTCGGCGGTGTGGATCCAGGACATCGCCAGCAGCGCGCGCCAGAAGGTGGCCAGCTTCCGCGGCATCAACGGCGCCCCCAGCTTCTCGCCCGACGGCGGCCGGCTGGCGCTGACGCTGTCGAAGGGCGGCAATCCCGACATCTACGTGATGGACCTGGGCAGCAAGCGGCTGGTGCAGGTGACCGATCATTTCGGCATCGACACCGAGCCCACCTGGAGCCCGGACGGCGGCAGCCTGTACTTCACCTCGGACCGCGGCGGACGCCCGCAGATCTACCAGGTGCCGGCGGCCGGCGGCTCGCCCACCCGGATCAGCTTCGAGGGCAGCTACAACGCCAGCCCCAGCGTCTCCTGGGACGGCAAGAAGATCGCGGTGGCGCAGGGCGCCGGCAACACCTACCGCATCGCGCTGCTCGACCGCAGCCTGGGCAGCCCGCGCTGGAGCATGCTCTCGCCGGGGTCGCTGGACGAATCCCCCAGCTTCGCGCCGAACGGCGCCATGGTCCTGTACGCCGCCCGCGAGGGCCGGCGCGGCGTGCTGTACGCGGTCTCCGCCGACGGCCGCGTGCGCCAGCGCCTGGTGCTGGCCGCCGGCGACGTGCGCGAGCCGGCGTGGTCGCCCTACCGCAAGAAATGAGCGCGGGCCGGCGCCCGCCTTTCGTTCCACTGCCTATCCAGACGAGGACCTCCACCATGAACGCTTCCGCCTCCCGCATCGCCCGCACCCTGCTCGTGGCCGCGCTTGCCAGCGCCGTGGCCGTCGGCTGCAGCAAGAAGGTGAAGGAAACCCCGCCGGAGACCGCGCCCGTGGACACCGGGGCCACCACCAACCCGGTGCCCGACACCACCATGCCCGGCGCCTACACCCCGGCCGACCTCGACAGCGACGCCTGCCTGCGCAACCGCGTGGTCTATTTCGACCTCGACCAGGACGCGGTGAAGCCGGAGTTCCAGGCGGCCATGGCCTGCCACGCCAAGTACCTGCGCGACCGCCCGTCCGCGCGCCTGCGGCTGGAAGGCAACGCCGACGAGCGCGGCAGCCGCGAGTACAACCTGGGCCTGGGCGAGCGCCGCGCCAACGCGGTCTCCTCCGCGCTGCAGGCCAACGGCGGCTCCGGCAGCCAGCTGACCGTGGTCAGCTACGGCGAGGAGCGCCCGGTCTGCAACGAGTCCGGCGAGGGCTGCTGGTCGCAGAACCGCCGCGTCGAACTGGTCTACAGCGCCAAGTGATGCGCGCGGCCGCGTCGATCGCGCTGCTGGCGGCGATGCTGTGCGCATCGCCGCTGGCGCAGGCCCAGCGCGCCAGCCTGGCCGACCGCGTGGCGGCGCTGGAAGCCCGCGCCGCCGCCGACCAGGGCGGCACCGCGCTGGTCAACCAGCTCACCCAGCTGCGCGCGGAGGTGCGTGACCTGCGCGGCCAGCTGGAACTGCTGCAGCAACAGCTGGAGCAGGCCAGGCAGGGCCAGCGCACCCAATACCTGGACCTGGATGGACGGTTGAACCGGCTCGAGGGCGGTACCCCGCCTGCCGACCCTGGCGCGACGCGCGCCGATCCGGGCGCGGTGCCGCCAGCCGCGCCAGCCGCGCCAGCCGCGCCGCTGGCGGCCGCCGCGACGGACGAGCGCGGCGCCTACGACAGCGCCTTCGAGGCCCTGAAGGGCGGCGATTACGTGGAGTCCGCGCGCCGCTTCCGCGATTTCCTGGCCGCCTACCCGGCCGGGGCGCTGGCCCCGAACGCGCTGTACTGGCTGGGCGAGAGCTACTACGTCACCCAGAACTACGCCCTGGCCGGTCAGCAGTTCCAGGCCTTGCTGGACCGCTACCCGGACCACGACAAGGCGCCCGGCGCGCTGCTCAAGCTGGGCCTGTCCCAGTACGGCCTGAAGCAGTACCCGCAGGCCGAGGCCAGCCTGCGCGCGGTGGTGCAGCGCTACCCGGGCTCCGACGTGGCGCGGACCGCGGACGACCGCCTGCGGGCCATGCAGCTGGCCGGCACCCGGTAAAATGACCGCATGAACGTCGTCGCCGATGCGGCCGCCGCATCGGCGGCGGGCCAGGCCGAGCGCCTCAAGCTCACCGAAATCTTCCTGTCGCTGCAGGGCGAAGCCCGCGATGCCGGCTGGCCGACCGTTTTCGTGCGCCTGACCGGCTGCCCGCTGCGCTGCCAGTACTGCGATACCGCCTACGCCTTCCACGGCGGGCAATGGCGGGAGATCGACGCCATCCTGGCGGAAGTGGCCCGCCTGGGCGCGCGCCACGTCTGCGTGACCGGCGGCGAGCCGCTGGCGCAGAAGCGCTGCCTCGCGCTGCTGGAAAAGTTGTGCGATGCCGGCTACGTGGTCTCGCTGGAAACCTCGGGCGCGCTCGACATCGCCGGCGTGGACCCACGCGTCTCGCGCGTGGTGGACGTCAAGACGCCGGGTTCGGCCGAAGTCGGCCGCAACCTGTGGGCCAACCTCGGGCGGCTGACCGGGCATGACCAGGTCAAGTTCGTGGTCTGCTCGCGGCAGGATTACGACTGGGCGAGGGGCGTGCTGGCCGAGCATCGCCTGCACGAGCGCTGCGACGTGCTGTTCTCGCCCAGCGCGGGGCAGCTGGAGGCGCGCGCGCTGGCCGACTGGATCGTGGCCGACCGGCTGCCGGTGCGCTTCCAGATGCAATTGCACAAGCTGCTGTGGAACGA
>CAMLJA010000230.1 GCA_946480065.1 uncultured Thermomonas sp.
GGCGCGCCTGGAAGCCGTCGAACGCGGGATCCACGAATGCGGCGGTGAGCAGGCGTGCGCGGTCGGCACGGAAGTTCATGAACACGACGGCGTCGCCATCGGCCATCGGGCGCGCGGCTCCGACGACCGTGGGCGCGACGAACTCGTCGTTCTCGCCGCGCGCGTACGCCGCATCGAGCGCGGCAAGCGCATCGGGCGCGTGCTGCGCGGCCTGCGCATCGACGATCGCGTCCCAGGCCAGGCGCACGCGGTCCCAGCGCTTGTCGCGGTCCATCGCGTAATAGCGGCCGCCGACGCTGGCGATATGGGCGTTGCCCAGTCGCGCGCACAGCGCCTGCAGGGCGCGCAGGCTGGGCTCGGCCGAGCGCGGCGGGGTGTCGCGGCCGTCGAGGAAGGCATGCACGGCGACCCGCGGCACGCCGGCGCGGTGGGCCAGCTCCAGCATCGCGAACAGGTGCCGTTCGTGGCTGTGCACGCCGCCGGACGACAGCAGCCCCATCACGTGCAGGGTGCCGCCGCTCGCCTTCGCCGCGGCGCAGGCGGCGCCGAGTTCGGCGTTCGCGAAGAAGCTGCCGTCCTCGATCGCGGCATCGACGCGGGTCAGGTCCTGGTAGACGATGCGGCCGGCGCCCAGGTTCATGTGGCCGACCTCGGAATTGCCCATCTGCCCGTCCGGCAGCCCGACGAAGCGGCCCTCGGTGTGGATCAGGGTGTGCGGGCAGGTCGCCAGCAGGCCGCGCCAGTGGGGCAGGTCGGCCTGCGCCAGCGCGTTGTCCGCGGTCTCCTCGCGGTGGCCCCAGCCGTCCAGGATCAGCAGGACGACGGGCTTGGGGCGCGGGGCGGGCATGGGCACGGGCGTGTTCCTGGCGAAGCGGTGCGCGGACGCGATGGCGCTAGTGTAGCCAAGCGGCTGTAAACCAATCGCCCGCTGCCCGCATCCCAGCCTGTAGTCACCACGGGAGATCCGCATGAACCGCACCCTGCTCAGCCTTGCCCTGCTGTCCGCCGCCGGCCTGGCCTTGGCCCACGACCCCGCCACCGGCCAGGACATCGACAAGGTCAACGGCGGGATCACCGCCCAGGCCGGACAGGCCTACGGCGACCTCAGCACCGTCAACGGCGGCATCGACCTGGAAGCCGGCGTGCACGCCCAGGACGTCGAGACCGTCAACGGCGCCATCGAGGCCGGCGACGACGTCTCCACCGGCAGCGTCTCCACCGTCAACGGCGGCATCCGCTTCGGCCAGCGTGCGCGCATCGAGGGCGGCGTGGAGACCGTCAACGGCGGCATCTTCATCGACCGCGGCGGCAACGTGCGGCGCGGCGTGGAAACCGTCAACGGCGCGATCGGACTGGTCGACGCCGACCTCGGCGGCGGCATCGAGACCGTCAACGGCGACATCACCGTGGGCGCCGGCTCGCACGTGAAGGGCGGCATCCACGTCGACAAGCCCGGCAAGTGGGGCCTGCGCTGGGGCAAGCCGAAGGTGCCGCGGATCATCATCGGCCCCAACGCCGTGGTCGAGGGCGCGCTGGTGTTCGAGCGCGAGGTGGCGCTGTACGTGCACGCCAGCGCCCGCGTCGGCCGGGTCACCGGCGCGACCGCGCGCACTTACGCTGGCTCGGCGCCGCCGCGCGACTAATCCCCGGCCCGCGCGCCGGCGGGCACATGGCTAGAATCGCGGGACGCCAGCCTGGAGTCCCGCGATGCGCCGCATTCCCCTTGCCTTCGCCCTGGTCGCGCTGTGCGCCTGCACGCCGCGCCAGACCGACCAGCCCGCGGCCGCGGCGGCCTCGGCCCCGGCCGACTCGGTGCCGGCCACCGTGCATGCGTTCCAGCCCGGCATCGACGCCGGCGACTTCGCCGAGCACGTGCAGCGGCTCGCCTCCGATGCGTTCGGCGGCCGCGGGCCCGGCACCGCCGGCGAGGACGCCACCGTCGACTACATCAAGGCCCAGTTCGCCCGCATCGGCCTGCAGCCCGGCAACGGCGGCGACTGGGTGCAGACGGTGCCGATGGTCGAGACCACCGCCGACGAGGCATCCGCCCGGCTGGCGTTCCGCGCGGGCGGCGGCGAGCAGGCGCTCGCCTTCGGCGAGGACATGGTGGTCGGCACCCGCACCGGCCAGGCGCAGGTCGACCTGAAGGACAGCCCGGTGGTGTTCGTGGGCTACGGCGTGGATGCGCCGGAACGCGACTGGAACGACTACGCGGGCACGGACGTCAAGGGCAAGACCGTGGTCATGCTGGTCAACGACCCCGGCTTCCACGCCGGCGATGCATCGCTGTTCGACGGCAAGCGCATGACCTACTACGGCCGCTGGACCTACAAGTTCGACGAGGCGGCGCGCCACGGCGCCGCCGCGGCGCTGATCATCCACGACACCGGGGGCGCGTCCTACGGCTGGGACGTGGTCCGCAATTCCTGGTCGGGCCCGCAGTACGACCTGCCGGCGAAGGACGATCCCACCCCGCGCGTGCCGGCGCAGGGCTGGATCAGCGGCGAGGCGGCGGCGGCGCTGTTCAAGGCCGCGGGCCAGGACCTGCGCAAGCTGCGCGCGGCGGCCAACCGCCGCGGCTTCAAGGCGGTGCCGCTGGACGCCACCCTGTCGCTGTCGCTGAAGAGCCGGTCGGTGGAGAAGACCTCGCGCAACGTCATCGGCCTGCTCCCGGGCAGCGAGGCGCCGGACGAGGCGATCGTCTACATGGCCCACTGGGACCACCTGGGCACCCACGCCGGCGAGCCCGGGGACAACATCTACAACGGCGCGGTGGACAACGCGACCGGCGTGGCCGGGATCCTCGAGATCGCCGAGGCCATGCGCAAGGCGCCGCAGCCGCCCAGGCGCTCGGTGCTGTTCCTGGCGGTGACGCTGGAGGAATCCGGGCTGCTGGGGTCGAAGTACTACGTGGCGCATCCGGTGGTGCCGCTGGACCGCACGGTGGCGGTGTTCAACCTGGACGCGCTGGCCCCGATCGGCCGCGCCCGCGACCTGACCGTGGTCGGCAGGGGCAGCTCCGGCCTGGACGACCTGCTGGAGGCCGACCTGCGCGCGCAGGGGCGCAAGGCGGTCGACGAGGACAATACCGCCGCCGGCTACTACTTCCGCTCGGACCACTTCAACTTCGCGAAGGCCGGCGTGCCGGCGCTGTACATCGACAGCGGCACCAACCTCGTCGAGGGCGGCAAGGCGGCGGGCGAGGCGGCCATCCGCGACTACAACGAGCATCGCTACCACAAGCCTGGCGACGAGTACGACGCCGCGACGTGGAAGCTGGACGGCATCGTCCAGGACCTGGGCTTGGTGCACGCGGTCGGCGCCGCGCTGGCCAACGGCCGCGACTGGCCGGAGTGGCGGCCGGACAGCCCCTTCAAGGCGGCGCGCGACGCGATGCGCCCGCCGGCGCCGCCGGCGGCCCGCCTCGACTAAGGACCT
>CAMLJA010000231.1 GCA_946480065.1 uncultured Thermomonas sp.
CGATATGCCAGTGCGCCGACACCGCCAGGATCGCCCGCGGCCGCGGCACCGACGCACCGAACGCCCGCCACGCCGCGGTGAAGCGGTTGGTCTCCAGCGCGTTCATCGGGCTGCCGTGGCCCAGGAAGGCGGCGGGCATCAGGTCGGCGGGCATGGCGCGGACTCCGGCGGGGCGTGGAGGCACTGTAGCGCCGCAAGGCATCGCGGCGGGTGGCTGGAACGGTGCGGGGCGGGGCGCATCTGCTGGCGACCGCCCGTGTTGAACCCCGCAGGCACACCGCAGGGGCGCGATCCCGCTGCGCAATGCTCACATCTCCGGCGTCGTCGCCTCGATGATGCGCGCCGCCTCATCCGCGCGCCGCTGCGACTCGCGGATCTCGGCCTCGGTGGGCGGGCGATAGGCCGGCGCGCGATCCACCGCCGGCGCGGGCGCGTCGGCGTAGTCCATCTGCAATGCGCCGCCCGGGTTGGCCTGCGCCGGCGCGGGCAAGGACGGGCCGGTCTTCGCCTTCGGCTGCGCGGCAACAGGCAACCCGCGCGATGCCGGCATCACCGATTTGACGACCGACTGCAGCATCGCCGTCATCATCAGGAACAGCAGCAGGCCGAACACGCCCTTGAGCAGCAGCGTCCACAGTGCGGCGTTCCGGGTACTGCCCACCGCACCGCGTCCGCGTCCACGCTGCCTGGACGCCGCGGCGCCCTTGCGGATCCGATCTTCCAATGCACCCAGCATCCGTTGGCCCACGCTAGACGCCGCCTGCGCGACCACCGGCGAGGGCGTCCACGCGATTCCCGGCACCGCCGCAACGGGCAATGGCCCCAGCATGCGGCGCAGGTCGTCGCCGTCCACCAGTTGCACGCGTCCTTGCTTGGCGGCAGCTTCGATAGCCGCACGGGTGAACTCCCCGCTGGTGACCAAGATGGCGCCGGTCGCCTCTTCGTTCACCATCAGCCCGATCAGCTGGTGCACCTCGTTGTGCGGCACCTGCTTGGCGTTCCAGTGCTTGCACTGCACCAGCAGGTACGCGCCGTCCCGCCGCAGCTTGAGGTCGATCCCGCCGTCGAAGCGCGAGGCCGTGCCGGCGGTGCCGCAATGCTCCACCTCGTAGCCCTGCCCGCGGTAATAGACCGCCAGCATGGATTCCAGCTGGTCCCAGCCCACCTGGGTCAGCGCGTCGCTGCGGCGGTGGCGGACGTTCTTGAGGCCGCTCATGGCATCTCCTAGCTCGTCGTCGGGCGATCCGTCGCCGCAACCGCGCGTCGCTTGGCTTTGCAAGGCTTCGCCATCGGCAGCAGGCTGGTGAGCGCCTGATACCGCTGCTCGCGGATTTCATTGCTACCAGGTCCGGCTGGTGGACTCAGCGGCATCCAGTGCCCTCCCCTGGCGCGAGGCTAGCGTAGCGGCCGGGGCGATGCACGCGCGGCGACAGGCGCCCGTGCCGGTGTGAAAAATTGCCGCGCCACCCCGCTCCGCTATCCTCCGCCCATCCATCCGGGGGATGCCATGGCCCATTC
Organism: uncultured Thermomonas sp.; assembly: GCA_946480065.1. The sequence goes on from CAMLJA010000231.1 coordinate 1,519, forward strand.
GCAGTTCGACCTGCTCCGGCAGCGCCGCTTCCTGCCCTATTTCGTGGTGCAGGCGCTGGGCTCCTTCAACGACAACGTGTACCGGCAGGCGATCATCGGGCTGCTGGCGTTCATGGCGGTGGGCAGCGCGGAGAAGGCGCTGTACGCGAACCTGGCGCCGGCGATCTTCATCCTGCCGTACTTCCTGTTCTCGGCCACCGCGGGGCAGGTGGCGGAGCGGCTGGAGAAGCAGAAGCTGATCGTGGTCACCACCACCATGGAGATCGCCATCATGTCAGTGGCGGCGGTGGGGTTCGTACTGCAGAGCATGCCGGTGCTGCTGGCCGCGCTGTTCGGCACCGGGCTGCAGTCCACCCTGTTCGGGCCGGTGAAGTACTCCATCCTGCCCTCGGTGCTGAAGCCGGAGGAGCTGACCGGCGGCAACGGGCTGGTGGAGATGGGCACGTCGATCGCCATCCTGGTGGGGATGATCTTCGGCGGCCTGATCTTCCAGCTGGCCGGCGAGCGCGGGCCGTACGTGGCGGCGGCGTCGATCGTCCTGCTGGCCATCGCCGGCAACGCGGTGGCGCGGCGGATCCCGAAGGTGGACGCCGGCGACCCCACGCTGCGGGTGGACTGGAACCTCCTGCGCGAGTCCTGGCGGATCTGGCAGCTGACCCGCAAGCAGCTGGCGGTGCGCAACGCGGTGCTGGGGGTCAGCTGGTTCTGGTTCGTGGGCACGGTGCTGACCGCGCAGCTGCCGGTCTACGCCGAGGCCAACCTGGGCGGCACCCAAAGCCTGTACATCCTGGCGCTGGCGCTGTTTTCGCTGGGGGTGGGCGTGGGCTCGGTGTCGTGCGAGAAGCTGTCCGGGCGCACGGTGGAGATCGGGCTGGTGCCGCTGGGCGCGTTCGGGGTCAGCGCGTTCCTGCTGGACCTGTACTTCGCGCGGCCGGGGCACTCGCTGGCGCAGGGGCACACGGTGCTGCAGTTCGTCAGCGCCCCGGGCAGCGCGCGGATCATGCTGGACCTGGCCGGCATCGGCCTGTTCACCGGCTTCTTCGTGGTGCCGCTGTTCGCGCTGATCCAGAGCCGCACGCCGAAGGCGGAGCTGGCGCGGGTGATCGCCGGCATGAACATCCAGAACGCGATGTTCATCGTGGCCGCGGCGGTGATCGGGCTGGCGCTGCAGCGGCTGCTGGGCTGGAGCATCCCGCAGGTGTTCCTGGCGCTGGCGGTGGCCAACACGCTGGTGGCGGTGTGGATCTTCACCATCGTCCCCGAGTTCCTGATGCGCTTCCTCAGCTGGCTGCTGGTGCGCACGCTGTACCGGCTGGAGCTGCACGGGATCGAGAAGCACGTGCCGGACGAGGGCGCGGCGCTGCTGGTGTGCAACCACGTGAGCTACATGGACGCGCTGGTGCTGTCGGCCAGCATCCCGCGGCCGGCGCGCTTCGTCATGTACTACCGGATCTTCAACATCCCGGTGATGCGCTGGATCTTCCGCACCGCCAAGGCGATCCCGATCGCGGGAGCGCGCGAGGACCCGGCGATCATGCAGCGCGCGTTCGACGCGGTGGACGCGGCGCTGGCCGAAGGCGAGCTGGTCTGCATCTTCCCGGAGGGCGCGCTGACGAAGGACGGGACCATCGCCCCGTTCAAGTCCGGCGTGGAGAAGATCCTTCAGCGCGCGTCCGAACGCGGGCAGGACGTGCCGGTGGTGCCGATGGCCCTGCGCAACATGTGGGGCAGCATGTGGAGCAAGCGCGATTCACGGTTGGGCCGCATGCGCGTGCCGCGCCGGCTGCGCGCCCGCGTGCAGGTGATAGCCGGCCCGCCGGTGGACGGCGCCACCGCGACCGCGGACCTGCTGGAGGCGAAGGTGCGCGCGCTGCGCGGCGACGCGGCCTGAGGCGTCAGCCCACCCAGCCGGC
>CAMLJA010000232.1 GCA_946480065.1 uncultured Thermomonas sp.
TCTTCTTGTTCTTGTCGGTGGTGTAGAAGTGGCCGGTGCCGGCCGAGGAGATCAGGCGGATCTTGTCGCGCTTGGTAGCCATGGTTCAGTCCTCCTCAGACCTTCTCGCCCTGCTTGCGCAGGTCGGCCAGGACGGCGTCGATGCCGTTCTTGTCGATGGTGCGCAGCGCGGCGGCGGAAACGCGGAGCTTGACCCAACGGTTCTCGGAGGCCACCCAGAAGCGGCGCTCGTGGAGGTTGGGCTGGAAGCGACGACGCGTCTTGCGGTTGGAATGCGAGACGTTGTTGCCGGTCGTCGTGCGCTTGCCGGTGACTTGGCAGACTTTGGACACTGTGCACCTCGATGGTGTGTGGTTGTTTCCCGTAGCCCGGGAGACGGCGGCCCCGCCGCGAAGGACTTCGGCGCCGGGAGACGCTGCAAGACGCAGCGAGCCGCGCATTATGCGTGGAAAATCCTTTGCGGGCAAGCACTTGGTGGTCGCGGCGCTGGCCGGAGCGTCCGCCCAGCGCGAAACCCGCAATTCAACCCGCCTTGTCCGGTTTCACCGACACCCAGCCGGCCAGGATCGCGAAGATCGCCAGGTGGACGCCTGCGGAGACCAGCCGTGCGGACGCGACATCCACCACCGGGCCGGGCCAGGCCTGCGACAGCAGTGCATTGGCGAGGTTCCAGCCCCAGTGCAGGCCGACCGCCGCCCACAGCGAGCGGAACCGCCACGCCGCCGCGCCATAGGCCAGGCCGAGGCAGAACAGGCGGAGCTGCTCGGTGGCGCCCCAGTCCAGCCGCCACAGGTGGTTGGCGGTGTAGAGCAGCGCGCTCGCCAGCGCGTAGCCCCAGAATCCCAATGGCGTCGGCGCGAGGCGCAGCAGGAAGCCGCGGGTCAGGATGTCTTCGGCCAGCGACGGCACGAACGTCGTCGCCACTAGCAGCGCGATCGCCGACAGCGGCAGCGCCACCGGCGCGGCGAAGGTCTCGATGCCCAGCCACAGTGCGATCGCCTCCGCGGCCAGTTTCGCCAGCATCGCCAGCAGCAGGCCACCGCCGAGGATGCCGATCCAGCCGCGCCCGTGCAGCCCGAACGCGCGCCAGCCGCTGCCGTCGATCCAGCGCCCCACCGGCCAGGCCAGCGCCAACGCCAGCACCATCAGCGCCGGACCGAGCGGGTTGGCGGGCGCGAACACCGTCTGCATGCCTTCCGACGCCTGGTAAACGACGAACAGCAGCAGGAAACCGAGTAAGAGACGCTGGTTCATTCCGACCCCGTGGTTCCGACCGCATGCCGGGATCCCGGCGCGCGGATTGCCCGCATTACTTCGCCTGCTGCGCCGCGATCCACGCGCGCAGCTGGGACTCCAGCACCGGCAGCGGCACCGAGCCCTGGGCCAGCACGGCGTCATGGAAGGCGCGCACGTCGAACTTCGCGCCCAGCGCGGCCTCCGCCTCGCGGCGCAGGCGCATGATCGTCAGCTCCCCCAGCTTGTAGCTCAGCGCCTGGCCGGGCCAGCTGATGTAGCGGTCCACCTCGGTCGTCACCTCGTGCTCGGACAGCGCGGTGTTGTCGCGCAGGTAGGCCAGTGCCTGTTCGCGCGTCCAGCCCTTGTGGTGGACGCCGGTGTCGATCACCAGCCGGCAGGCGCGCCACATGGCGTAGGTCAGGCGGCCGAAATCCTCGTAGGGCGTCTCGTAGATGCCCATCTCCTTGCCCAGCCATTCGCTGTACAGGCCCCAGCCCTCGCCGTAGGCGCTGATGTACTCCTTGCGGAAGCCGGGCAGCGCGCCCTGCTCGCGCACCAGCGACTGCTGCAGCGAATGCCCCGGCGAGGATTCGTGCAGGGTCAGCGCCGGCAGGTTGTACAGCGGGCGGCTGGGCAGGTCGTAGGTGTTGAGCCAGTAGGTGTCCGCGCCGCCGCGGCCGGCGGTCCAGTAGGGCGCGATGTCGGCCGGCACCGGCACGATGCCGAAGCGGCCGCGCGGCAGGGTGCCGATCACCTTGCCCACCTCGCCGTCGACCCGCTTGCTGATCCAGGCGGCGCGGTCCAGCAGGTCCTGCGGGGTCCTGGCGTAGAACCGCGGGTCGGTGCGCAGGAAGGCCAGGAAGTCGGCGAAACGGGTCTCCCTGGAGCGGCCCTGGAAGCCCAGCCGGTCGATGATCGTCTCCATCTCCGCGCGGATCGACGCGACTTCCCGCAGGCCGATGGCGTGGATCTCGTCGGGCGACAGGTCCAGCGTGGTGTATTTGCGGATCTGCTCGCGGTACCACGCGGCGCCGTCGGGCATCGCCTCCGCCGCCAGGGTGGTGCGCGCCGCGGGGACGTACTCCTCGCGGAAGAACCGCAGCAACCGCGCGAACGCGGGCACCACCGCGTCGCGGATGGCGGCCCGGCCCTCCGCGCGCAGCGCGGCCTGCTCGGCGGCGGGGATGCCGGCGGGCATGCGCCTGTAGGGTTCCCAGACCGCCGCCTGCTCCGGGTCCGCGAGGTCCGCCACCTGCGCGATCGAGCCGTCGCGGCCGTCCAGCACCGCGCGCGGCACCGAGAACCCGCGCGCCAACCCCGCGCGCATGTTGGCGATCTGCTGGTCGAAGTAGCGCGGCACGTCGCGCAGGCGCGCGGCGTAGGCGCGGTAGCCGGCGGCGTCGCGCAAGTCGGCCTGCGCCATGAAGCCGAGGTCCGACCAGAACGCGCTGTCGGAATTGAACGGCATCTCGTAGTCGCGGAAGCGGATCTCCGCCGCCATGTGCTCCAGCTGCGGCCGGTAGATCGCGTAGTCCACCCGCTCCGCCGGCGACAGCGTGGCCGGGTCGATGGCGTCCAGCTGCGCGAGCACCCGCTCCAGGTAGGCCAGCCGCGCGGCCTGCGCGTCGGGCCCCACGTCCGGCAGGCGATCGGCCGGCGGCCGGCCCGCGCTGTCGCTGTCCTCGTCCCAGCCGGGCGCCTGCTGCATGCGCCACGCCCATTCGGCCTTGTAGAGGGCCTGGAAGCGGGCGTCGGCGCCGGCGGGCGCGGGGACCTGCGCGGCGGCCAGCACGGGCAGCAGCAGCAGCGGAAGCAGGAGGGATTTCAAGGACGGTGGCCGGCGCGGAGGTCGCCGGATCGTAGCACCGGCCCGCGCGCTCAATGGGCGGCGCGGTCGCGCTTCCAGCCGCGGTGGCGGATGTCCAGGTACAGGCTGTAGCAGGCGGTGAAGCTGGGGAACAGGTTCTGCAGGATGCCGACCGCGTCGTTCTTGCCGAAGATGAAGTACGCCAGCGTCATCAGGCTGCCCAGGATGCTCATGTACCAGAACAGCCGCGGGATCACCGGCTTGCCGTGGCGCTTGCTGGCGATGAACTGCACCAGCCAGCGGCCGCCGAACATCAGCGCGCCCACCAGGCCGATCAGCTTCCACGGGCTCATGTGGATGCCGGTCCACGCCAGCGCGGCCAGCGG
>CAMLJA010000233.1 GCA_946480065.1 uncultured Thermomonas sp.
GCCAGCGCCCGCGGCCGTTTGCCTCCGACGCGCGCATCCGTGCCTGGGTGGCGCCGCTGGACGAGTTCAGCTTCCCCTCCGGGCACACCCTGCACGCGGTCGCCTTCAGCCTGGTGGCGATGGCGCACTACCCGGTGCTGGCCTGGGCGCTGGTCCCGTTCACCGCCAGCGTGGCGGTCTCGCGGGTGGTGCTGGGCCTGCACTACCCCAGCGACGTGCTGGCGGCCACCGCGATCGGCAGCGCGCTGGCCGCGCTGTCGCTGTGGCTGGTGCCTGGCGTTTCGCTGTTCGCATGACGCTCGGGCCGCGCCGGCCCCCGTGCCCCGTTGGCGTCGGCCTCAGTCGGCCAGCGGCTTGCGCGGCAGCATCGACGGCCGCATGGCGGCGTTGTAGACGAACGAGGCCATGATCGCCGAGGCCTGCTTGAGGTCTTCGGCCGAGGCGTGGTCGTAGGTGTCGAGGTCGGTGTGGTGGACGTTGCTGAAGTAGTCCAGCCCGTCCTGCACGAACTGGAAGCCCGGCAGGCCGACGCGGTCGAAGCTGATGTGGTCGGTGCTGCCGGTGTTGCGCTGGGTGACGATCGTCGCGCCGACGTCGTTCCACGGCTTCAGCCAGTCCTGGAAGATCGGCGCCGCCGCCATGTTCTCCTGGGCGTAGATGCCGCGGATCCGGCCGCTGCCGTTGTCCAGGTTGAAGTAGGCGGCCAGCTTGCCGTAGTCCTTGCCGCGCACCAGCGCGCCCTTGTTCTCGCGGAAGAACGCGGGGATCGCCTTCTCCTCCGGGTCGGTGGGTTCCGGGTAGTGCGCGAAGTGGTCGGCCACGTAGGCCTCCGAGCCGATCAGGCCCTGCTCCTCGCCGCTCCACAGCGCCACCCGGATGGTGCGGTCGGGCTTCGCGCCGATCGCCTTCAGGATGCGCACCGCCTCCATCGCCACCGCCACGCCCGCGCCGTTGTCGCTGGCCCCGGTGCCGGCGTGCCAGGAGTCCATGTGCGCGCCCAGCATCACCACCTCGTCGCGGTGCGGGCCGGTGCCCGGGATCTCGGCAATGGTGTTGTAGCCGGGCTGGTCGGCCTCGTCGGTGAAGCGCGCGGCCACGTTCACCCGCAGGCGCACCGGCTGGTCCTGCTTCAGGGTGCGCGCCAGCATGTTGTACTGCTCGGCGGCCATCACCAGCGCCGGCACGCCCACCGGCTCGCCGGCCATGCGCGAGCCGCCGCCGCCCAGCACCAGGATGCCGTTGTCGCGGCTGCTGATGGACACCGTGGCCAGCACGCCTTCCTCGGCCAGGAAGCGGTTGAGGACGGGGCCGAACGCGATCCGCTCCTTGTAGCGCTGCAGCATCGCCGCGCGCTCGCCGCCGTTGCGGTCCTTGGGCACCTCGACCGACAGCAGCTCGTGCAGCTCCTCCTCGCTGTAGCGCGACATGTCCGGCTTCTCGCCGAACTTGTAGTCGCGCGGGTCGCTCACCAGCAGCACCTTGCCGCGCAGCTTGCCGCGCCACTTGTCCAGGTCGCCCTTGGACTCGAGCCTGGCCAGGACCGCCTCGCCCTCCACCGGGCCCGGGGTGGCGGGGGTCCAGGCCTTGGGCAGCACGTGCAGCGGGAAGCCGCGCGGGCTCAGCATCACCGCGCTGGCGTCGCTGAACTCCCAGCCGCGGCCGAAGGTGCCGATGCTCTCGTCGTGGACGTTGGCCAGGCCCCAGCCGGTGAACTTGCCGCGCGCCCAGGCGTTGGCGCGGGCCATGCCCGGCGAATTGGTCAGACGCGGGCCCACCCGTTCGGTCAGCTCGCCCAGGGTCGCCATCACCTGCGAGCGGTTGAACGCCTCGGCGCGGATGCGGCCGGTCATGGCCAGGTCGACCTTCTCCTGGGCGCTGGCCGCCCCGGCGGCCAGCAGCGCGGCCGCCAACAGTACGTGCTTCATTCGGATTCCCCGGGTGTGCGCAAACCCTGGAGTCTAGGCGCGCGCGGGGCGCCGGCGCCTAGCCCATCGGTCATGCCGGCGCCGGCAGCACCAGCGCCGCGACCGTGCCGCCGCCCTCGCGCGCCCGCAGCGACGCGCTGCCGCCGTGCAGCGCCGCCACCTGGGCCACGAACGGCAGGCCCAGTCCGCTGCTGCGGCCGCCGCCGCCGGGCCGCGGCAGCGAATAGAAGCGTTCGAACACCCGCTGGCGCGCGTACTCCGGCACCCCCGCCCCGCGGTCGGCCACCTCCAGCCGCAGGCCGGCGCCGTCGCGCAGCGCGCGCGCCCGCACCACCGATCCGGCGGGCGCGAAGTCCAGCGCGTTGTCCAGCAGGTTCACCAGCGCCTGCCGCAGCAGGAACGGATCGCCCGCCAGCGCGGCGTCCGCCGGCGCCGCCACCTCCAGCGCGATGCCCGCCGCCTCGGCCCGCGGCCGCACCGCCTCGGCCGCCTCGCGCAGCAGCGCGCCCGCGTCCAGCGGCTGCGGCGCGATCGCCTGCCGGTGCTCCACCGCGGCCAGCGCCAGCAGCTTGTCCACCATCTGCGCCAGCCGCCCGCCCTGCGCGGCGATGCTGGCCACGAAGCGGCGCCGGTCTTCCTCCGGCAGCGGCGACTCCAGCAGCTCGGCGGCGGCGCGGATCGCCGCCAGCGGGCTCTTCAGCTCGTGGGTCAGCGCGTGCACGTACTGCTCCACGTACTGCTTGCCCTCCAGCCGGGTGCGCATCGCGTGCAGCGCGCGCCCCAGGTCGCCGAACTCGCCGGCGGCGCGCGGCGGGCTGGCGCGTTCGCCGGCGGCCACCGCGTCGGCGTAGCCGCGCAGCGCGCGCAGCTGGCGCGATAGCCACCACGCCGCCGCCAGCCCCACCAGCAGCGCCGCGCCCATCAGCACCAGGCCCCAGCGCGCCACGATGCCCTGGCTGCGGGCGATGAACGGCGCCATCGCGCGGTTCGGCTTCGCCACCGTCAGCACCCCGATCAGGCGGCCGTCGTCGGCGTACACCGGCGCCGCCACGTGCATCACCGTGCTGGCCTCGTCGGCCGGGTCGGCGCGGGTGGAGCGCGCGCCGTACTGCCCGCGCAGCGTGCGGCGGACGTCGTTCCAGCGCGAGTTGTCGCGGCCTAGGTCGCGGCCGGTGGAGTCGTAGACCACGGTCCCGCGCGCGTCGGTCACGGTGACCCGCAGCCCCACCCGGTCCTTCGGAAACCCCCAGACCTCGGCGCCGACGCGGCGCGCCGCCACCGCGCGCACGCCGCGGGCGAAGCGGCCGTCGGCGATGCGCCCGGCCTGCAGGTCGTCGCTGGCCAGCTCCGCCAGCAGGTTGGCGGTATCGATCAGGGTGCCTTCCATCGCCTGGCGCACGCCCGGCTTCACCTGCTCCACGAACACCCGCCCCACCAGCAGCGCCGCCAGCGCGACGATCGCGAAGTAGCCCAGCAGCACCCGCAGCCCGATCCGCATGCGCGC
>CAMLJA010000234.1 GCA_946480065.1 uncultured Thermomonas sp.
CGCCACCAGCAGGCGGTTGCCGAGGGTCGTGGCGGGAGTGTCTGGCATGGGCACATTCTAGCGCCGCCGCAGCGCGGCGCCTCGACGCAGCCTTGCCCACGCGGGCGTACGATGGCCGTCTTTCCACGCACGGAACCCGCCATGCGCCGCCATCCGCTGATGCTCGCCTGCCTTGCCTCCTTCGCCCTGGCCGCCTGCCAGCAGCGCGCCGAGGCGCCCGCGCCCGCCGCCGCGCCGACGCCGGCCGCCGACGCAACCGCGTCCTACGCCACGCAGCACGCCGGCGACTACGCCACCGTGCCGCTCAAGGCGGACCTGTCCGCCTTCGACGAGGACGGCAAGCGCATGCTGGCGCTGCTGGTGCAGGCCAGCCAGGTGATGGACGCGCTGTACTGGCAGCAGTCCTGGCCGGACAAGGACGGCCTGCTGGCCAAGGCGCCGGATGCGGCCACCCGCGAACTGCTGGTGCTGAACTTCGGCCCCTGGGACCGCCTCAACGAGGACACCCCGATCCTGCCCGGGATCGGCCCGCGCCCACCGGGCGGGGTGTTCTACCCGGCGGACATGACCAAGGCGGAGTTCGAGGCCGCCCAGCTGCCGGACAAGGCGTCCTGGTACACGCTGCTGCGCCGCGACGACGCCGGCAAGCTGTCCACCGTGCCCTACCACGTGGCCTACCGGCCGCAGCTGGAGCGCGCGGCCGCGCTGCTGCGCGAGGCCGCCACCCACAGCGCCGACAAGGACTTCGCGCGCTACCTCGGGATGCGCGCCGACGCCCTGCTGGACGACGACTTCCGCCCCAGCGACCTGGCGTGGATGGACATGAAGTCCAACCCGGTGGACATCGTGATCGGGCCGATCGAGACCTACGAGGACCGGCTGTTCGGCTACAAGGCCGCATACGAAGGCCTCGTGCTGGTCAAGGACCAGGCCTGGAGCGAGAAGCTCGCGCGCTTCGCGAAGTTCCTGCCGTCGCTGCAGCAGGGCCTGCCGGTGGACGACCGCTACAAGGCGGAGACACCCGGCTCCGACGCCGACCTCAACGCCTACGCCGCCATCTACTACGGCGGCAACGCCAACGTGGGCGCCAAGACCATCGCCATCAACCTGCCCAACGACGAGCAGGTGCAGCTGGCGAAGGGCACCCGCCGGCTGCAGCTGGAGAACGTGATCCGCGCCAAGTTCGACGCGATCCTGCTGCCCATCGCGAAGGAGCTGATCGCGAAGGACCAGCTGGACAACGTGACCTTCGACGCGTTCTTCGAGGACACCATGTTCCACGAGGTGGCGCACGGCCTGGGCATCAAGCACACCCTGGACGGCAAGGGGACGGTTAGCGAGGCGCTGAAGGAGTATTCCTCCAACTTCGAGGAAGGCAAGGCCGACGTGCTTGGGCTGTACATGATCGACGCCCTCTCGCAGCGCGGCGAGCTGGACAAGGACGCGCTGATGGACAGCTACGTGACCTTCCTGGCCGGCATGCTGCGCTCGGTCCGCTTCGGCGCCAGCGACGCGCACGGCAAGGCGAACATGATCCGCTTCAACTTCTTCGCCGACCGCGGCGCGTTCGTGCGCGGCGAGGACGGCCGCTACCGGGTCGACTTCGACAAGATGCGCCAGGCGGTGGACGCGCTGAGCGCCAAGCTGCTCACCGTGCAGGGCGACGGCGACTACGCCGAGGCCAGGCGCATGACCGAGACCCTGGGCGTGGTGAAGCCGCAGCTGGCGAAGGACCTGGCCCGCCTGCAGTCCGCCGGGATCCCGGTGGACGTGCGCTTCGAGCAGGGACTGGACGTGCTGGGGCTGGCGCAGTACGCCGCGCCGTCGGCAGGTACCGCGGCGCAGTAGCGCTCGCCGGGGACGCGAAAAAGCCGGGCATTGCCCGGCTTTTTTCATTCGCACCGATGCGGCGGTCAACGCGCCTCCGCGACCTCCACACCGTCCAGCCCCTGCGCCAGGGTGGCGGCGTCGCCGCCCTGCGCCAGCTTGATCCGCAGCCGCACCTCGTTGGCGGAGTCGGCGTAGCGCAGCGCGTCCTCGTAGCTGATCTCGCCGGCCTGGTAGAGCTCGAACAGGCTCTGGTCGAAGGTCTTCATGCCCAGCTGCACGGACTCCTTCATGATGTCCTTCAGCTTGTGGATCTCGCCGTCGCGGATGTAGTCCTGCACCAGCGGCGTGCCCAGCAGGATCTCCATCGCCACCCGCCGCGCCTTGCCGTCGGGCGTGGGGATCAGCTGCTGCGCCACCACGCCCTTGAGGTTCAGCGACAGGTCCATCAGCAGCTGGTTGCGGCGGTCCTCGGGGAAGAAGTTGATGATGCGGTCCATCGCCTGGTTGGCGTTGTTGGCGTGCAGCGTGCACAGCACCAGGTGGCCGGTCTCGGCGAATGCGATGGCGTGGTCCATCCCCTCGCGGGTGCGCACCTCGCCGATCATGATCACGTCCGGCGCCTGGCGCAGGGTGTTCTTCAGCGCCGCCTCCCAGCTGTCGGTGTCGATGCCGACCTCGCGCTGGGTGATGATGCAGCCCTCGTGCTTGTGCACGAACTCGATCGGGTCCTCGATGGTGATGATGTGCCCGGTGGAGTTCTGGTTGCGGTAGCCGATCATCGCCGCCAGCGAGGTCGACTTGCCGGTGCCGGTGGCGCCCACGAAGATGATGATGCCGCGCTTGGTCATCGCCAGCGTCTTGATGGTCGGCGGCAGGTTCAGCTCCTCCACCGTCGGGATCTTGGTCTCGATCCGGCGCAGCACCATGCCCACCTGGTTGCGCTGGTAGAAACACGACACGCGGAAGCGGCCCACGCCGGACACGCCGATGGCGAAGTTGCACTCGTGGGTCTTCTCGAACTCCTCGCGCTGCTGCGGCGTCATCACGTTCAGCACCAGGTCGCGCGACTGCTGCGGCGTGAGCGGGTTCTGGGTGATCGGGCTGATCTTGCCGTGCACCTTCATCGACGGCGGCATGCCGGCGGTGATGAACAGGTCGGACGCCTTCTGGTGCGCCATCAGCTTGAGGAACGAGGTGAAGTCGATGTTGCTCATCCGTGTGGCTCCGGTTCCGGTTTGCGCGCGTCCGCCGTGGCCGGCGTCACTCGAACAGGCGCTTGTCCTTGGCGTATTCGCGGGCCTGCTGGCGGCTGACCATGCCGCGCTTGACCAGGTCCTGCAGGTGCTGGTCCAGGGTCATCATGCCGGACTGCTGGCCGGTCTGGATGGCCGAGTACATCTGCGCCACCTTGTCCTCGCGGATCAGGTTGCGGATGGCGGGGGTGCCCACCATGATCTCCCACGCCGCGGTGCGGCCGCCGCCGACCTTCTTCAGCAGCGCCTGGCTGATCACCGCGCGCAGCGACTCGGACAGCATCGAGCGCACCATCGGCTTCTCGCCGGCGGGGAACACGTCGATGATGC
>CAMLJA010000235.1 GCA_946480065.1 uncultured Thermomonas sp.
TGCCGTTCGAACTGGACGGCTGGGCCGCGCGCCACGGCGTGCACCTGGAGTACCGGATGCTGGACGCCGCGGAGGACACCGGCGCCGCGCTGCTGGCGGCCGCCGGCGCGGTGGGCGCCGACCTGCTGGTGGCGGGCGCCTACGGGCATTCGCGGCTGGCGGAGTGGGCGCTGGGCGGGGTCACCCGACACCTGGTGCGACACAGCGCCATCCCGCTGCTGCTGCGCCACTGAGGCGCCGGATCAGCGCGCGGTGTAGCCGCCGTCGATCACCAGCTCGCTGCCGGTCACGAACTTCGATTCGTCCGAGGCCAGGTAGACCACGCCCCAGGCGATGTCGTCGGGCTCGCCCATGTGGCCCAGCGGGTGCAGCCGGCCGACCTCGTCGCGCGCCGCCGCGATGTCGGTCGCGCCGCTGGCGCGCAGGTGGTGCTCGACCATCGGCGTCCAGATGAAGCCCGGGTGCACCGAGTTCACCCGGATCCGGTCCGGCGCATATAGCAGCGCGTCGGTCTTGCTCATCAGCCGCACCGCGCCCTTGGCGGCGTGGTAGGCCGGCACGTCCGGCGCGCCGACCAGGCCGTAGATCGAGGACAGGTTGACGATGCTGCCGCCGCCCGCCCGGCGCAGGTGCGGGATCGCGTGCTTGGCGCAGAACAGCACGCCCTTGACGTTGACCGCCTGCACCCGGTCCCACTCGGCCTCGGTGACCTCGTGGGTGGGGCGGGTGCTGCCGGAGATGCCGGCGTTGTTGACCAGCACGTGCAGCCCGCCGAACTCGGCGGCGGCCTGGTCGATCGCGCGCGCCACCTCGTCCTCGCGCGATACGTCCACGTGCCAGTAGCGGGCCGGGTGGCCGGCCGCGCGCAGTTCGGACTCCAGCGCCGCGCCCTCGGCGTCCAGCACGTCGAACAGCGCCACGGCCGCGCCCTCCTGCGCCAGCCGCAGCGCGCAGGCGCGGCCGATGCCGAGCGCCGCGCCGGTGACGATGCAGGTCTTGCCCCTCACCCGGTCCATGCGTGCCTCCGTCGCGGCGCCCGCCGCGGTCAACGCAGCGCGCGGTGCACCGCGGCCACGAATTCGGGGTCGGGCTGGGTGCCCATGCGCTCGGTGCGCGCCAGCACCCGGCCGTCCGCGTCCAGCAGCACCAGCGCGCTGCTGTGGTTGAAGCCGCCGTCCGCCAGCTGGCGGTAGCGCACGCCCAGCACCGCGGCGATGTCGCGCACGTCCTGCGCGCGCGGCGTGGCCAGGGTCCAGCGGGCGGTGTCCAGGCCGCGCTGGTCGACCACCGCGCGCAGCGCCCGGGGGTCGTCGCGGGCGGCGTCCATGCTGACCAGCACGATGCCGATGCGCCTGCGCTCGGCGGCGGACAGCCGGTGCTCGACCGCCTTGCCGCTGTCCACGATCAGCGGGCAGATGTACTGGCACGAGGTGTAGAACATCGCCACCAGGCGCGGCTTGCCGCGCAGCGCCGGCCAGGCCAGCGCGCGGCCGTCCTGGTCCACCAGCCGCGCCTGCAGCTGGTACACCGAATCCGGCGGCAGCGGGGCGTCGCGCGCCACCGCCACCGCGGCGAACAGCAGGGCCATGGCGGCCGCCAGCAGGCGTTTCATCGCAGGTCCCTCGCGCAGCGGAAGCCCAGGTTGGCGGTGACGTCGGCGCCCTCCAGCGAGGACAGCATCGCCACCCGCATCAGCACCGCGTAGTTCTCGCGGTCGTCCATCGACAGCGCCCCGGCGCCGCAGAACTTCGCCTTGTCGGCGTCGCCCTGCTTGCGGTTGTCCGCGTCCACCAGCAGCGACGAATAGTCCTCGGTCCACTCCCATACCAGCCCGTGCAGGTCGCGCACGCCATAGGCGTTGGCCGCCTGCAGGCCGACCCGCGGCAGCGCGGTGCTGGACGGGCGCGAATACCAGGCCAGGATCCTCTCGCGCCACACCGGGTCCTTGCGCGCGTCCTTGCGCAGTTCGTCGGCGGCGGCCGCGTATTCCCATTCGTTCCAGGTCGGCAGCCGCGCGCCCTGCGCCTTGCAGTAGGCGTCGGCGGCGAACCAGCTCACGTTGACCACCGGCTGCCGCGGCAGCGCCCTGTCGCCCAGCGCCAGCGGGCCGGCCCAGTGCTGCAGGTAGCGGCCCTCGGCGAACACCGCCGGCGCCCGCCCGCGCTGCCAGCGCGGGTCCGCCTTCACGAACGCCAGGAACTGCGCGTTGGTGACCGGCGCCTCCATCAGCGCGAACGGGGCGATCCGCACCGTCGGGCGGTCCTCGTACTTCAGCGCGGTGCGGAAGGTGCCGCCCGGCAGCCGCACGTAGCCGCCGGCGGCGGCCAGGCCGGCCAGCGGCAGCACGCACAGCAGCAGGGCGGCGAGCCTGCGCACCTCAGTGCCCGCCGCCGTCGGAGGCATTGGCCGGCTTGGCGGCGCGCGCGGCGGCCGCATCGGCCTTGCTCACCTGGCCGCCCGGGTTGCCCCAGCTGTTCAGCACGTAGGTGGCGATGTTGGCCACCTCGTCGTCGGTCAGCTGGCTCATCGGCGGCATCATCGAGTTGTAGTCCTTGCCGTTCACCGTGACCGGGCCGGCCAGGCCGTGCAGGATGATTTCCGGGACCCGCTTCGGGTTCGCCTTGATGAAGGACGAACCGGCCAGCGGCGGGAACACGCCCGGCAGGCCGGCGCCGTCGGGCTGGTGGCAGGTGGAGCAGGTGCCGGCGAACAGCACCTTGCCGGCGGCGATCTGCTCGTCCTTGGTCAGCGTGCCCGCTGCGTGGGCGGCGGCGGCGGCGGCCACCGGCGCGCGGTTGGTGCCGGCGGCCTGGTCGCCCAGGTAGACCGCGTCCACTTCCTTGCCCGAGTAGATTTCCTTGCGCTCCGGGCCGTCGGCCTTGAGGATCGCCAGCGCGCCCTTGTTGAAGGCGCGGAAGATGCTGTGGTCGACCAGCACGTAGCTGCCCGGCACCTCCATGTGGAACTCCATCATCGCCGCGCCGCCGGACGGGATCAGCGTGGTCTGCACGTTCTCCTGGTAGCGGGTGCCGCCCTCGTACCAGACCTTGTCGAAGATCTCGCCGATCACGTGGAAGCTGGACACCAGGTTCGGCCCGCCGTTGCCCACGTACAGGCGCACGCGCTCGCCGGTCTTGGCGGTCAGGGCCTTGTCGCCGGTCATCGAGCCCTCCATGCCGTTGAACAGCACGTAGGTCGGGTGCTCCTCGATCGCCTTCTCCATGTCGAAGGCCTGGTGGCCCTTCTCGCGGTACTTGCCGGCGGTGTAGAAGTCGCCCTGCATCACGTAGAACTCCTTGTCCACCTTCGGCAGGCCCTGCGGCGGCTCGACCAGGATCAGGCCGTACATGCCGTTGGCGATGTGCATGCCCACC
>CAMLJA010000236.1 GCA_946480065.1 uncultured Thermomonas sp.
AGCGAGCGGAAGGTCTATCCGCGCGACGTGTCCGGGCGCTTCGACCGCCTGCGCAAGGCGGCGGTGTTCTGGCTGCTGGGCATGTACTACCTGTTCCCGTGGCTGACGTGGGACGGCCGCCAGGCGGTGCTGTTCGACCTGCCGGCGCGCAAGTTCCACGTGTTCGGCCTGACCTTCTGGCCGCAGGACTTCAGCCTGCTGGCGGTGCTGCTGATCGTCCTCGCGCTGACCCTGTTCCTGGCCACCGCCCTGGCCGGCCGGCTGTGGTGCGGCTATGCCTGCCCGCAGACCGTGTGGACAGAGTGCTTCCTCTGGATCGAGCGCTGGACCGAGGGCGACCGCCAGAAGCGCATGAAGCTGGACGCCGGCCCGTGGACCCGCGAGAAGCTGCTGCGCAAGGGCGGCAAGCACCTCCTGTGGCTGGTGTTCGCGCTGTGGACCGGCTTCACCTTCGTCGGCTTCTTCACCCCCATCGCCAGCCTCGGCGCGCGGCTGGTGCCGTTCGGCTGGAACGGCTGGGAAACCTTCTGGGTGCTGTTCTATTCGCTGGCCACCTGGGGCAACGCCGGCATCCTGCGCGAGCAGGTGTGCAAGTACATGTGCCCGTACGCGCGCTTCCAGAGCGCGATGTTCGACCGCGACACCCTGATCATCGCCTACGACCCGATGCGCGGCGAGCCGCGCGGCCCGCGCAAGCGCGGGCTGCCCAGCGTGCTGCAGCGCGCGCGCGGGCTGCTGGATCCGCGCACCGCCTACGATTACGTCTTCCGCGCCAGCCGCCACCCCAGCGCCGCGCAGGCGCGCCTGCAGGCGGCCGGCACGGTGATGCTGGGCGAGGCGGGCGCCGAGGCCGCCCCGCTGCCGCGGTTCGAGCCGGAGCAGCTGGGCGACTGCATCGACTGCACCCTGTGCGTGCAGGTCTGCCCGGTGGGCATCGACATCCGCAACGGGCTGCAGTACGAGTGCATCGCCTGCGGCGCGTGCATCGACGCCTGCGACGACGTGATGGACCGGATGGGCATGCCGCGCGGCCTGATCCGCTACACCAACCAGAACGCGCTGGACGGCCGGCCGTCGCGCATCCTCCGCCCGCGCATCTTCGTCTACGGGGCGCTGCTGGCGCTGCTGGCCGCGGGCTGGGGCTGGGGCGTGGTCCACCGCAGCCCGCTGATCGCCGACGTGCTGCGCGACCGCAACGCGCTGTACCAGGAGCAGGGCGACCGCATCGCCAACGGCTACACCCTGAAGCTGGTCAACAAGACCGATGCCGACCGCCGCTACCGCGTGCGCATCGAACCGGCGCAGGGCAGCCCGCTGGCGCTGAAGGACGCCCCGCTGGAGGTGGCGGTGCCGGCCGGCGCGGTGGTCTCGCAGGCGATCGAGGTGGGGGCGCCGGCGGGCCTGCGCGGCCGCCATGCCCTGGTGTTCGTGGTCGAGGCCGACGACGGCAGCGCCAGCGCGCGCGTGGACAGCACGTTCTTCGGGCCGATGTGAACACGCCCCGCCAAAGGAGGGATCCCATGCAGCAGGAACCGTCGTCGTCGCCCTGGCGGCAGCCCATCGTCTGGCTGATGGTCGCGCTGGTCGGCGCCGCCGTCGCCGGCAGCATCTGGCTGCTCAAGGTCGCCGGCAACGGCGACAGCATCGACGCGGTGCCGGACGAGGTGCAGCGCACCGGCCAGACCCAGCAGGCCGACCTCGGGCCGGATGCCGCCGCAGCGCAGCGCAAGCTGGGCGCGATCGTGCGCATCGATGCCGAGCACGGCTTCGTGGAAGTCCTGCCGGTGAGCGGCGATTTCGACCGCACCGCGGCGCTGAAGCTGCGCCTGCACCACCCCACCCGCGCCGAGCAGGACCTGTCGCTGACGCTGGCCGCCACCGAGACCGGCTGGCGCGCGGATGCCACGCCGGCCGGCGACCACGACTGGTTGATCCAGCTGGAACCCGCCGCCGGCGAGGCCTGGCGCCTGCGCGGGCGGATGCCGAAGGGCCAGCTTGCGGCCCAGCTGCGGCCGTCACTGGACGACGGGCAGCCGTAGCGCGGTGAACGCCATGGCCGGGGCCTGCCACCACTGCGGCGAACCGCTGCCGCAGCCGCCGGTGCGCGCCGACGTCGATGGCGGCACGCGCGACTTCTGCTGCGCGGGCTGCGCCGCCGCCGCGCGATGGATCCTGGACGCGCACCTGGACGACTACTACCGCCTGCGCAGCGCGCCGGCCGGCCGCGTGGACGCCGACGCGCCGGCGCTGGCGGCCTGGGACCGAGAGGAATTGCTGGCCGGCCACGCCCGCGAGGTGGACGGCGGCCGCGAGATCACCGTGCTCACCGACGGCATGCGCTGCGCCGCCTGCGCTTGGCTGATCGACCGCGCGCTGGCGCGCGAGCCCGGCGTGCTGGACTCCACCGCCAATGCCATCACCGGGCGCATCCGGATCGCCTGGGACCCGGCGCGCACCGCGCTGTCGCAGCCGCTGGCGCGGCTGGCGGCGCTCGGCTACCGGCCCTACCTCGCCACCGGCGAAGCGCGCGAGGCGGCGCGGCGGCGCGAACGCAACCGCGACCTGCTGCGGATCGGCCTGGCCGGGATCGGCGCGATGCAGGCGATGATGTTCGCCGAGGCGCTGTACCTGGACACCCGCGGCGAAATGCCGCTGCCCACCCGCGACTTCTTCCGCTGGATCACCTTCATGGTCTCCACGCCGGTGGTGTTCTGGGCGGGCTGGCCGTTCATCGTCGGCGCCTGGAACGAGCTGCGCGCGCGCCGGCTGGGCATGGACGTGCTGATCGCCGGTTCCACCCTGCTGGCGTGGGCGGTCAGCACGATAGAAACCGTGCGTGGCGGCGTCCACGTCTGGTACGACGCGGCGGTGATGTTCGTGTTCCTGCTGCTGGTGGCGCGCCAGCTGGAGCAGCGCGCGCGCGGGATCGCGTCCGCGCAGGTGGATGCGCTGGCGCGGGCGCGGCCGGCGTTCGCCACCCGCGAACTGGCCGATGGCGGCCGCGAATCGGTGCCGATCGACGCGCTGGCGGTGGGCGACACCGTGCGCGTCGCGGTCGGCGAGCCGGTGCCGGCCGACGGCGTGCTGCTGGATGACGACGCCTGTTTCGAGGAATCGCTGCTGACCGGCGAGTCCACCCCCGTGTCCAAGCGCGCCGGCAATGCGGTGTACGCCGGCACCGCCTGCCGCGAGCACGCGGCGCGGATGCGCGTCACCGACGTCGGCACCGGCACCCGCCTGGCCGAACTGGCGAGGCTGGTGGAAACCGCGCAGGCGCACCGCCCCGCCCTGGCGCGCGGGGCCGAGCGCATCGCCGGCTGGTTCGTGGCCGGCCTGCTGCTGGCGGCGACGGCGGTGTACCTGTGGTGGCGCG
>CAMLJA010000237.1 GCA_946480065.1 uncultured Thermomonas sp.
CCCATCTCGCCCACGAACTCGCCGGCGCCGATGTAGCCCAGCACCAGCTCGCGGCCGTCGTCCTCGCTGGCGATGATGCTGACCGAGCCGGACAGGATGTAGTACAGGGTGCCGGCCGGATCGCCCGGGCGGAACACGTCGGTGCGCGACGGGTACTTGCGCCGGTGGCAGTGCGCCACGAAGCGGTCGATGGTGGCCGGGGTCGCCCCCAGCTGCATCGCCAGGCGCGACCGCGCGGGTTTCGGGAGGGTGGCGCTCATGGCCGCAAGCCTTGCGTGGTCCGCGCGCAGCTTAGGCCGATACGCGGTGGCGGGCAAACCGGCGCGCGCCGGCGCGCGCTTTGCCGCATAATCCCGACCCTTGCCGTACCAGGGAACCGCCCGACGTGGTCAAGCCGCTGCCGCGCCTGAAGCTCCAGGGCTTCAACAACCTCACCAAGTCGCTGTCCTTCAACATCTACGACGTGTGCTACGCGGCGTCGGAGGACGAGCGCAGGCGCTACATCGAGTACATCGACGAGGAATACAACGCCGACCGCCTCACCCAGATCCTCACCGACGTGGCGGAGATCATCGGCGCGAACATCCTCAACATCGCGCGCCAGGACTACGATCCGCAGGGCGCCTCGGTGACGATCCTGATCTCCGAGCAGCCGGTGGTCGACAAGGCCGACGCCAAGGGCGTGATCTCCGACGCGGTGGTCGCGCACCTGGACAAGTCGCACATCACCGTCCACACCTATCCGGAAACCCACCCGGACAACGGCATCGCCACCTTCCGCGCCGACATCGACGTGTCGACCTGCGGGGTGATCTCGCCGCTGAAGGCGCTGAACTACCTGATCGAGTCGCTGGAGAGCGACATCGTGGTGATGGACTACCGCGTGCGCGGCTTCACCCGCGACATCAAGGGCCGGAAGCACTACATCGACCACAAGATCAACTCGATCCAGGACTACCTGGCCAAGAACGTGCGCTCGCGCTACGAGATGCTCGACGTCAACGTCTACCAGGAAAACATCTTCCACACGAAGATGCACATGAAGGAATTCGACCTCGACACCTACCTGTTCGAGGAGAAGGCCAAGAACCTGTCGTTCAAGGAGCGCATGAAGATCGAGGCGCGGCTCAAGCGCGAGATCGAGGAGCTCTACCACGGGCGCAACCTGGTCGACTGACCGCCGGCGCCCGCGCCGACGCGACCACCCCGGAGCCGGCGCAAGCCGGCTTCGGCGCTTCCGGGCTCAGCCGGCGCCGGGCCGCGCGGGCAGCCCCAGCGCGGCGGCGACCAGTTGCATCGCCTCCATGTCCCGCTCGCGGGTGATCCAGCCGGCCAGCAGCGGCTCGCCGGTCTCCAGCGTCCACAGGCTGTAGTGGCGCTCGCGCAGCCCGCCGGCCGCGGCCTGCAGCAGGGCGGCCGGGTCGGGCAGCGCCGCCGCGTCGTCGTCGAGGTCCCAGTCGATCCGCACCCGGAAGCGCGCGGCCAGTTCGTCCAGCGCCTCCATCAGGCCCTGGGCGTCGTCCTCGCCGACCTGGAAGCCGGCCTTCCAGTCGATCGCCTCGCGCAGCAGCGCGGCCGGGTCGGCGGTGTCGCCGGCCTCCTCCAGCGCCTGCCGGAAGGCGGCGAACTGCTGCAGCGCGGCCTCCTCGTCGTCGGGGTTGACCAGCAGCAGGAACTGCCAGGCCACCGCCTCCAGCGCGGCGTCGTCCTCCAGCTCCTCGCGGGGGTGGAAGGCGTGGCCGAAGTTGTCGTCCGGGTCGTATTCGTGGGTGGCCATGGCAACCTCCCGCCGTGGCGGCGGCATGCGGGCGGGCAGCATACGGCGGCGCGGCGGGCGCGGCATCCGCCTGGCCTAGAATGGCGCACCTTCGCCCCGGCCGCCGGCCAGGACCCCATGGCCGCCAACGCCACCATCGTCAAGGCCGAGCTGCAGGTCACCGACCTCGACCGCCACTACTACGCCAGCCACGCGCTGACCTTGGCCCAGCACCCGTCGGAAACCGACACCCGGCTGCTCGTGCGGCTGCTGGCGTTCGCGCTGCACGCCGACGAGCGGCTGGAGTTCGGCCGCGGGCTGTCGGACGAGGACGAGCCGGCGCTGTGGCGGCGCGACTACACCGGCGCCATCGAGCAGTGGATCGAGCTGGGCCAGCCGGACGAGGGCCGGCTGCGCAAGGCCAGCGGCCGCGCCGCGCAGGTGGTGGTGGTCGGCTACGGCGGGCAGGCGGCCGAGGCGTGGTGGAAGCGCAATGCGGCGACCCTCGGCCGGCTGCGCAACCTCACCGTGATGGAGCTGGACGATGCCGAGCTGGACGCGGCGGGCGCGCTGCTCGGGCGCGGCATGCGGGTCACCGCGATGATCCAGGACGGCGAACTGCAGCTGATGGACACCGAGCGCAGCGTCACGCTGCGGCCGCGGATGCGGATGGTGGACGGGGTGCCGGCGCCGGGCTGAGCCGGCCGTCAGAGCCGGTACGCCACCGCCTTCATCAACCTGGAGGCGCCCGCCATCGCGGCCGGGACCGGCGGCGGCAGGATGCGCGCGCCGGCGCGCTCGGCCTGGTCGGCGTGGCGCGCCTCGTCCTCCTTCATCACCTGCAGGATCGCGCGGCTGCGCTGGTCGGCCTGGGGCAGGGACTGCAGGTGCTCGGCCAGGTGGGCCTCCACCTGATGCTCGGTCTCGACCACGAAGCCCAGGTTCCAGCCGTCGCCGCGCAGCCCGGCGAGCGCGCCGATCATCCAGCTGCCGCCGTACCACAGCGGGTTGAGCAGGCTGGGGCGGCTGTCCAGCTCGCGCAGGCGGTCCGCGCACCAGGCCAGGTGGTCGGTTTCCTCCTGCGCCGCCTCCAGCAGGTGGGCGCGGGTGGCCGGGTCGCGCGCCACCGCCGCCTGGCCGACGTAGAGGGCCTGGGCGCAGACCTCGCCGACGTGGTTGATCCGCATCAGCCCGGCAGCGTGGCGGCGTTCGGCCTCGTCCAGGACCACGTCGGGCGTGTCCGCCGCCGGGTTGGCACGCGCGGCGCGCGGCGCACCGAGCACGGTGGAGAGGGCGTTCTGGGCCGAATCCAGCAGCCGGTCCAGCTTGGTCAGGGGGCGGAGGACGCTCATGCCGCGATTCTAAGCCCCGTCCGCGCGGCGGCCGGTCGGCTTGCGCGCGGCGGCGCGGGGGGCTATGATTCCGCTCCTTTCGCGCGCAAAAGCCCCTTGGGCGGCCGCGGATACAACGCGAGGCGCCGTTCCTGTCCGTCCCGGGCCGGAACCAGCCCGACCAGGTACCCCAGAAGAGTTCCCCATGAAGACTTTCATCGCCAAGAACGAGACCGTCCAGCGCGACTGGTACGTCGTCGACGCCGAGGGCAAGACCCT
>CAMLJA010000238.1 GCA_946480065.1 uncultured Thermomonas sp.
CGAGAACCGGCAGAAACCCGAGCTTGGCCCGCTCGCGGTCACCGGCGCCACCGGCGGCGTGGGCTCGTTGGCGGTGGCGATCTTCCACAAGGCAGGCTTCGCCGTGCATGCGATCAGCGGCAAGCCGGAACACGCGGATTACCTGAAGGCGCTGGGCGCCGACGAAGTCCTGGGCCGCGATGCGCTGTCGAGCACCCGGCCGATGGACACCGCCCGCTTCGGCGGCGGCCTGGACAACGTCGGCGGGCCGATGCTGGCAGCGCTGCTGGCGCAGACGGCGCCCTACGGCAACGTCGCCAGCTGCGGCCTGGCCGCCTCGGCGGACCTGCACGCCACGGTGATGCCCTTCATCATCCGTGGCGTCTCGCTGCTGGGGGTGGCCTCGGCGGGCACCGCCCGGGACATCCGCGACGAAGTCTGGCGCCGCTTGGCCCGAGACTGGAAGCCGGACAACCTGGAGGCGATCTGCACCCGGGAAGCCACCTTGGACGAACTGCCGGACGTGTTCGGGCGGATGCTGGCCGGCGGATCGCTGGGACGCACGGTGGTCAGGATCGACGGCGACTGAACGGCTTGCGGGCGCCACGCCGCCCGCTACAATCGTCCGGACTCCCGGGGGAAGACCGCATGGCACGCATCCTGATCGTCGACGATTCGCCTTCGCAGCTGATGGGGATCCGCCGGATCGTCGAGAAACTCGGCCACGAGGCGCTGACCGCCGAGGACGGCGCGGCCGGCGTCGAGGCCGCCAAGCGCGAGATCCCCGACCTGGTGCTGATGGACGTGGTGATGCCGAACCTCAACGGGTTCCAGGCCACCCGCTCGATCACCCGCGAGCCCACCACCAAGCACATCCCGGTGATCCTGGTGACCACCAAGGACCAAGACACCGACCGCGTCTGGGGCATGCGCCAGGGCGCCAAGGCCTACATCACCAAGCCTTTCAGCGAAGCCGAACTGTCGGAGCTGATCGTCCAGTACCTGGGCGGCGGCGATCCCGGCGCCGCGTAACGCGGATCCGCCGGCCGGCGTTCGCGGGCGCGTGGCAGTGCCGCGCGAATTTCCCGCTCACGCCCGGCGCCAGTCGTCTCCGAACGCGTCGCGCATGCGCGCGTAGGCCTCGCGCTGGGCGTCGTCGTGCGCGCGCGGCGCCAGCACCTCCAGCTCCACGATCTGGTCGCCGTCCGGGGCGCCGCCGGTGCCGGGCAGCCCGCGGCCGCGCAGCCGCAGCTTGCGCCCGGCCTCGGAGTCCGCGGGGATCTTCAACTCCACCGGGCCGCCCAGGGTCGGCACGCTGAGGGTCGCGCCCAGCGCCGCTTCCCATGGCGCCACCGGCAGCACGTGGATCACGTTGCGCCCGTCCACCTCGAACTGCGGGTCGGCGGCGTATTCGATCTCCAGCAGCAGGTCGCCGCCGCCGTTGCCCAGCCGCGCCAGCCGGATCGACTGGCCGGGCCGGATACCCTTGGGCACGCGCACGTCCAGGGTGCGGCCGTTGACCGCGATGCGCACGCTGCTGCCGGCGTACACCGCCTGCAGCGGCACCGCCAGCTTGGCGCGGGTAATGCCGTCGTGGCCGCCGCCGGGCTGCGGCCCGCGCGGCCCCGGACCCGCCCGCCCTCGGCCGAACAGGCTTTCGAAGAAGTCGGAAAAGCCGCCGCCAGCCCCGCCGCCGGCGAAGATCTCCTCGAAGTCGAAATCGGGCTGGCCGCCCGGCCCGCCGCGGAACCCGCCCGGCGGGGGCCGCACCTCGTCGCCGGGGCGGTAGCCGCCGGCGCGCAGCTGGTCGTACGCCGCCCGCTTCTGGGGATCGCGCAGGGCCTCGTAGGCCTCGTTGACGGCCTTGAACTTGTCCTCGGCGCCCTTTTCCTTGCTGACGTCCGGGTGGTACTTGCGGGCCAGCCGGCGGTAGGCGGTCTTGATCTCCGCCTCGCCCGCGCTGGGTTCCACGCCCAGGATGCCGTAATAGTCCTTGAACTCCATGCCTCGTCCTGTCCGTTGGAAGGCCGCCGCGGCGCGCGCGAAAAACCGCGGCCCGCGCACCCGGCGGGCCGACAGTCTAATCGCCGCGGCGCGGGCGCGCCGTCAGCCGGCCGTCACGCCGGCCCGGCGGCGCCCACCTTGATCCGCCGCGGGGTGGTCTCCGGGCGCTTGGGGATGCTGATCTCCAGCACGCCGTTGCGGCCGCTGGCGGTGATGCCGTCGGGATCGGCGCTGTCGGGCAGCGCGAAGCGGCGGTGGAAGGTGCCGTGGCGACGCTCGATCCGGCTGAAGCGCTCGCCGTCGCCGTCGCCGTCGGGCTTGCGCTCGCCCTTGATCGACAGGATGCCCTTGTCCATCAGGATCTCGACCTGCTCGGGCTCGATCCCCGGCAGGTCGGCCAGGATCACGAAGCGGTTGGCGTCCTCGCGGATGTCCACCCGCGGGATCCACTGGCTGGTGACCACCGAGGAGTCGTCGGCGGCGTCCGCGGGCTGGAACACCCGCTCGAAGAGTTGGCGGAATTCGTCCTGCGCGGCCTGCACGGCGCTGTCGGGACGCTGGCGGGACTGGCGGGCGATGTGGAAGGTCTGCATGGCGTACTCCCTCGTCGTGGGTGGCGGCCGGGATGGCCGATGCCCCCCAGATGGGCGCGGCGCCGGGCCTTCGCAAGCCGTTGACACCGCGCCGACGCGACCCCAGTAATGCTTGTTTCAGCCAGTGGAAACCCAGATGACCATCCAGCCCGGCCAGCGCGTGCCCGACGCGGTCCTGCAGTACGTCGACGACGGCGTGCACAAGATCGACACCTTCACCCTGTTCGACGGCCGCCGGATGGTGCTGTTCGCCGTCCCGGGCGCGTTCACCCCCACCTGCTCGGAGCGCCACCTGCCCGGCTTCGTGGAGCGCTTCGACGACTTCCGCAGCCGCGGCATCGAGGTGGCCTGCATGGCGGTGAACGACCCGTTCGTGATGCAGGCCTGGGGCCAGAGCCAGCACGTGCCGCAAGGGCTGCGCATGCTGGCCGACGGCAACGCCGACTTCACCCGCGCGCTGGGCCTGCAGATGGACGCCAGCGGCTACGGCATGGGCACGCGCAGCAAGCGCTTCGCCCTGTACGCCGAGAACGGCATCGTGCGCGACCTCTGGGTGGAGGCGCCGGGCGAGTTCCGCGTCTCCTCCGCCGACTACGTGCTGGAGCACCTGCCCAGCGACTGATCCTTCCGAACCCAGGAGCCGCCAGGTCCAACCCCCCCCGCACCCCGGCCGCCCCGCCCGCCCCCGCCCTCCGCCACCCCGCCACCCAGCGCGCTCGCGCCCGCGAGCGCAGCCCGCACGGCGCCGGCCCGCCCCCCGCCGGCGCCC
>CAMLJA010000239.1 GCA_946480065.1 uncultured Thermomonas sp.
GCGCCATCTTGGCGACGATGGTCTCGATCTCCTCCACGTCGATCAGGCTCTTGCGGGTCTCCGGCGGCAGCAGCCGCTGGCGCGCGCCGGCCTCGTCGATCACGTCGATCGCCTTGTCCGGCAGCAGGCGGTCGCCGATGTGCTTGACCGAAAGGTCCACCGCCGCCTTGATCGCCTCGTCGGCGTAGCTCACGCCGTGGTGCGCCTCGTACTTCGGCTTCAGGCCCTGCAGGATCTCGATTGCCTCGCCCACGGTGGGCTCGACGATGTCGATCTTCTGGAAGCGCCGCGCCAGCGCGCGGTCCTTCTCGAAGATCCCGCGGTATTCCTGGAAGGTGGTCGAGCCGATGCAGCGCAGCTCGCCGTTGGCCAGCATCGGCTTGATCAGGTTGGACGCGTCCATGGTGCCGCCGCTGGCGGACCCGGCGCCGATGATGGTGTGGATCTCGTCGATGAACAGGATCGCGTGCGGCAGCTTCTTCAGCGAGGCCAGCACGCCCTTCAGGCGCTTCTCGAAATCGCCCCGGTACTTGGTGCCCGCCACCAGCGCGCCCAGGTCCAGCGAATAGATCACCGCCTCCGACAGCACCGCCGGCACGTCGCCGTCCACGATCCGCTTGGCCAGGCCCTCGGCCAGCGCGGTCTTGCCCACGCCGGCCTCGCCCACGTACAGCGGGTTGTTCTTGCGGCGGCGGCACAGCACCTGGATGGTGCGCTCCACTTCCTCGGACCGCCCCACCAGCGGGTCGATCCTGCCGGCGGCGGCCAGCTCGTTGAGGTTGCTGGCGAACTCGGCCAGCGGGTCGCCCTTGTGCTCGCCCTCGCCGCCCTCCGCCTTGCCCTCGCCGTCCTGCGGCTGCGGCGCGGATTCCTCGCCGCTGCGGGCGATGCCGTGGGACATGTAGTTGACCACGTCCAGCCGGTGGATGTCCTGCTGGCCGAGGAAGTACACCGCGTGCGAGTCCTTCTCGCCGAAGATCGCCACCAGCACGTTGGCACCGGCCACTTCCTTCTTGCCCGAGGACTGCACGTGGTAGACCGCGCGCTGCAGCACGCGCTGGAAGCCCAGCGTGGGCTGGGTATCGCGGCCGTCGTCGTCGGCCAGCTTCGCCACGGAGACCTCGATGGCCTCCTCCAGCTCGTGGCGCAGGCGCGGCACGTCGGCGCTGACCGCCTTGAGCACGGCGTCCGCGGACGGATTGTCGAGCAGCGCCAGCAGCAGGTGCTCGACGGTCATGAACTCGTGGCGGGCGTCGCGCGCGCGCTTGTAGCACTGGCCGATGCTGTGCTCGAGGTCCTTGCTGAACATGGGGGAGGATCCTCCGGAACGTCTGCCTCTCTATGTAGGGGGCATCCGGCGGCGGAACAAGTGCCGCCGGCGGTCAGGCGCGTTCCATCGTGCACAACAACGGGTGCTGGTTCAGCCTGGCGTACTCGTTGACCTGGGCCACCTTGGATTCGGCGATCTCGCGGGTGAACACCCCGCACACCCCGCGGCCGCGGGTATGCACGTGCAGCATCACCTGGGTAGCGCGCTCCAGGTCCAGCGGGAAGAAGCGCATCAGCACGTCCACCACGAAGTCCATCGGGGTGTAGTCGTCGTTGAGCAGCAGCACGGAATACAGCGGCGGGCGCGCCAGCTCGGGGCGGCTGGGCGCCACCACCACGCCGTGCTCGTGGGCCGGTTCGGGGGCGCCGGGCGCGGGCGGGTCGGGACGGTGGGGCATGCCCCGATTATACGAAGCGCGCCCCGACGGCGGCGTGGACGCGCGCCCCGGGCCACGCCAGAATCCGGCCTCCAACCGGGGAAAACCACCATGCCGATCCGCCTGCCCGCCGTCCTGCCGTTCGCCCTCGCCGCCCTGCTGGGCGCCACCTCCCTGCCCGCCGCCGCCCAGGACGCGTCGGTGAAGTCGCGGCTGGAGGCCCGCGGCATCCAGCACGAAGTCGACGAGGACGGCGATTTCCGCATCACCTACAACTTCAAGGAGGAAGGCCGCACCCAGCTGGTGTTCGTGTCCGGCCAGACCCAGGCCGTGGCCGGCTTCACCCTGCGCGAGGTGTTCTCGCCCGCCGGCCGGCTGGACAAGGACGGGATCGACGGCAAGAAGGCGCTGGAGCTGCTGGCCGACAGCCGCACCAACAAGCTGGGCAGCTGGGAAACCGACGGCAGCGTGCTGTACTTCGTGATCAAGCTGCCGGACAGCATCGACGCCGCCGCGCTGGAATCGGCCATGGACATCGCCGCGTCCACCGCGGACGACATGGAAATCGTCCTGTCCGGCAAACGCGACGACCTGTGACCCCGCGCCGCGCTCGGCCGGCGCCGCCCGGGCAGGCACAATAGCGGGATGGAAAAAGCCACCGCCCCGTTCTGGCAACCCGACGTGACCGTCGCCACCCTGGTGGTGCGCGACGGCCACCTGCTGTGCGTGGAGGAGCGCGCCAACGGCCGCCTGGTCATCAACCAGCCGGCCGGGCACCTGGAGCCGGACGAAAGCCTGGCCGAGGCCGCCGAGCGCGAGACCCGCGAGGAAACCGGCTGGCGCGTGCGCGTCACCCACGTGGTGGGCGCCTACCAGTGGAAGGCGCCGGAGACCGGGCGCCACTACCTGCGCTTCGCGTTCGCGGCCGAGGCGCTGGAGGAAATCCCCGGCGCCACGCTGGACGACGGCATCGTGCGCGCGCTTTGGCTCACGCCGGAGCAGCTGCAGGCCGAATCCGCCCGCCACCGCAGCCCGCTGGTCTGGCGGGCGGTGGCGGACTGGCTGGGCGGCAGCCGGCACCCGCTGGGGCTGGTGCGGCAGCTGGCATGAGCGGCGGCGCGCGCATCGTCGTCGGGGTCTCCGGCGGCGTGGATTCCTCGGTCGCCGCGCTGCTGCTGCGCGACGCCGGCTGCGAGGTCACCGGCCTGTTCATGCAGAACTGGGCGGACGACGATGCGCAGGACAGCGCGAGTGCCGCTGGAGGCAGGATGCCGGAAGCGGCCGGCAAGCGTGCCTGCCGCGCCGAGGACGACCGCCGCGACGCGGTAGCGGTGTGCGGCACGCTGGGCCTGCCGATCCGCTTCCGCGACTTCTCGCGTGAATACTGGGACGGCGTGTTCCGGCATTTCCTGGACGAGTACGCCGCCGGCCGCACGCCCAACCCGGACGTGCTGTGCAACCGCGAGATCAAGTTCCGGCATTTCCTGGACGCCGCGCGCGAACTGGGCGCGGAGGCGATCGCCACCGGCCACTACGCGCGGGTGGAGCGCCACGGCGCCGGGTTCCGGCTGCTGCGGGCGCGCGACCGCGGCAAGGACCAGAGCTACTTCCTGCACCAGCTGGGGCAGGCGCAGCT